>DNJW01000355.1:0-6373 GCA_003488965.1 Lachnospiraceae bacterium
GGAATATACAAGCTGCACAATTCGTAATTGGAAAATCAGAGTTTCGCAATTGGCTAAAAGAAAGATTGTGGAAAGGAAGGATATGAAAATGGACAGGAAGAAAATAATCAGAGAGGGGAAAACAGCTCTCGGTATTGAGCTGGGTTCTACCAGAATTAAGGCAGTGCTGATAGGAGAAGACCATTCTCCTATCGCTTCCGGCGATTACGAATGGGAAAACCAGTATGAAAATAACATCTGGACTTACAGCTTGGATATGGTGTGGGAGGGTCTGCAGACCAGTTACAGCAGGCTGGCGAAAAATGTGGAAGAGCAGTATGGTATTATTCTGGAAAAAGTAGGAAGCATTGGTTTCAGCGCTATGATGCATGGCTATATGGCATTTGATAAAAACGGGGAGTTATTAGTACCTTTCCGTACCTGGCGAAATACGATTACTAGGGAGGCAGCGGAAGAACTGACGGGGATATTCCAGTATAATATTCCTCAAAGATGGAGCATTGCCCATTTAAGGCAGGCAATTCTGAACAAAGAACCCCATGTGAAGGATATCGCTTTTCTGACAACTCTTGCAGGCTATGTTCATTGGAAAATGACAGGACAGAAAGTATTGGGCGTTGGGGATGCTTCCGGTATGTTTCCTATCGATACGGATACCAAGGATTATTACGGGAAAATGCTGGAGCAGTTTGATGAACTGGTGGTAAAGGAGCATTATCCGTGGAAACTGAGAGAAATACTGCCCAAAGTACTGGTGGCAGGCGAAGACGCAGGAGTGCTGACGGAAGAAGGCGCTAAGCTGCTGGATGTTTCCGGCAGGCTGAAAGCAGGCATTCCGGTATGTCCTCCGGAAGGCGATGCGGGAACCGGCATGGCGGCAACCAATAGCGTGGCGGTGCGTACGGGCAATGTTTCTGCAGGAACAAGCGTATTTGCCATGATTGTTCTGGAAAAGGAACTGTCGAAAGTATATCCGGAAATTGATTTGGTTACTACTCCTGACGGAAGTCTGGTGGGTATGGTGCACTGCAACAATTGTACTTCTGATTTAAATGCATGGGTAAATATTTTTAAAGAGTTTATGATAACCATGGGCATGGAAGTGGATATGAACCAGCTGTTCGAAGCATTATACAGGAAAGCGCTGGAAGGCGATAAAGACTGCGGCGGACTGTTGCCATACTGTTATTTCGCAGGAGAACCGGTAACGGGATTTGAAGAGGGACGCCCATTGTTTGTCCGTGATATTGACTGTAAGTTCACATTGGCTAATTTTATGAGAGCTCATCTTTATTCATCGCTGGCTACTTTAAAAATCGGGCTTGATATTCTGTTTAAGGAAGAGAAAGTGCAGGCGGATGAAATCTTCGGGCATGGGGGATTGTTCAAGACAAAGGGTGTTGGTCAGGGGATTTTAGCAGCCGCTATGGACGCCCCTGTATCTGTTATGGAAACGGCCGGAGAAGGAGGCGCCTGGGGAATTGCGGTTTTAGCCGCTTATATGCAGAACAAAACGGAGGGAGAAAGTCTGGCTCATTATTTGAATGAATCGGTATTTGCCGGAAACAAGGGAAGCAAGATGGAACCTGCAGCAGAAGATGTGGCAGGATTTGATGCTTTTATTAAACAATATAAAGCAGGATTCCCCATCGAAAAGGCAGCAGTGGAATATATGGGAGTGAAAGGATAGGAGATGTATTTGTTATGTTAGAAGAATTAAAAAAAGCGGTATACGAGGCCAATATGCAGCTTCCTGAATATGGGCTGGTAACTTTTACTTGGGGAAATGTCAGCGGGATTGACAGGGAAAAAGGGCTTTTTGTTATCAAACCCAGCGGAGTGGAATATCATAAACTGGCTCCGGAGGATATGGTTGTGATGGATTTGGAGGGGAATAAGGTGGAAGGAAAATATAATCCTTCTTCCGATACGCCGACCCATATCGAACTATATAAAGCATTCCCGAATATCGGCGGTATTGTACATACCCATTCTTCCTGGGCTACCAGCTGGGCGCAGGCCGGCAGAGGAATTCCCTGCTACGGAACGACCCATGCGGATTATATGTATGGGGAGATACCTTGCGTAAGATGCCTGACAAAGGAAGAAATCGAAGGGGCGTATGAAAAAAATACAGGGCTTTTGATTGCGGATTATTTTGCAGATAAAGACTATGAGGCCGTTCCGGCCGTGCTTTGCAAAAACCATGGGCCGTTTACATGGGGAAAGGATGCCCATGAGGCGGTTCATAATGCGGTGGTATTAGAGGAAGTGGCTAAGATGGCGGCAAGATGCGAAATGATTCAGCCTAAAGCAGCTCCTGCTCCCCAGGAACTGCAAGATAAGCATTATTATAGAAAACATGGTGAAAATGCTTATTATGGGCAGAAGTAATTATAATCAATAGGTGTGATAGAAAACGGTGTTCTGGTTTGGTAGGACACTGTTTTTAATTGTATTATAGAAAAACCCTTGGTAAAATAGAAAAAGAACAGTGCTATGCCACCGGAGGATGGCATGGAAATCGGTGTGGGGGAAGCATATGATAAACGGTTGGAAGCGTAAGAGGAAAAAGAAATATTGGAAGATTGTAATTCCCGGCATTTTTGTATGTGCAGCAGTTCTTTTGACAGCAGGGTTCGTAATCGGAAAAGCGGGATGGCTGAACGGGGCCGGAAGCCAGGAGACAATGGCGGAGGCAGTGAGGGTAAAAACGGAGAACAGTTTGCTTTATTCTTTGGAGGAATGGAAAGGAACGGATACGGAAAGCTCTGAAGAAGCTGAGGGCGGAATCAGGAAAAGGAAAATAGGGGATGTGAAGGTAAAGGGCATTTATGTGACAGGACCTATAGCCGGAAACGCTGCATTTGAGGATTTGCTGGCATTGGTGGATGAAACGGAGCTGAATGCCATGGTAATTGACGTGAAAAATGATGAAGGAAAAATTACATGGAAGATGGATTTGGAATGTGCCCGGTCCATAGGTGCATGTACGCCGTATATACCGGATATAGAAATGTTTATGGAGAATATAAAAGAGCATCAGGTATATACTATTGCAAGGATTGTCTGTTTTAAAGACCCTTGTCTGGCGGAGGGGAGACCGGAGCTTGCTCTGAAAAAGGCGGACGGAACGGCGGTGACGGATGCGAACGGTATGGCATGGGTGAACCCATATAAGGAAGAAGTGTGGGAATATTTGACGGATGTGGCGGAAAAGGCGGCGGAGGCAGGATTTGATGAAATACAGTTTGATTATGTGCGTTTTCCGATTGGAAGCGATGCGGATGCCGCGGCCTATGGGGTCAATATGGATGTAAATACAAAACAGCAGGCGGTCAGCGGTTTTTTGAATTATGCAGTGCAAAAGCTTCATGAGAAGGATATTGTGGTTACAGCGGATGTGTTCGGTACGATTATCGGCAGCCAGACCGATGTGGAACGTGTGGGACAGGATTATAGAAGTCTGGGAGAATGTGTGGATGTGCTTTCCCCCATGGTTTATCCCTCTCATTACGGCAGTCATGTATTTGGGCTGGATGTACCGGATGCAGAACCGTATAAAACAGTTCTGGCTGCATTGGAGGGCTCCAAAGAGGAATTGGAAGGGATACCGGAAGAAGATAGGGCGATTGTACGGCCATGGCTTCAGGCCTTTACTGCAACTTGGGTGAACGGTCATATTTCTTATGAAGGTGAAGAAATCCGGCAGCAGATACAGGCGGTTTATGATGCCGGTTATGATGAGTGGATATTGTGGAATGCAGTGAACCGCTATTCTGCGGAAGGATTGCTGAAGGAAACGGGAACTGTACAAGAGTAGAAAATATTTTCGGGTTTGAAACTTTTCCAGTGTATGAATCGTATTACATATATAAGAACTTGGGATGAGGGGTCATTATGCTGAGAAATGAGGAAAAGGAAGCGGAAGCACCGTTTGCAAAATATAAGGACATATTATACCGCATAGCTTTTTCCAATATGAAAAGCAAAGCGGATGCCGAAGATGTGGTGCAGGAGGCTTTTTGCAGATATTTAAAGTCCAGACCGGTATTTGATAGTGAAAATCATGAGAAAGCATGGTTTATCCGGGTGGTGATTAATATCTGCTATGATATCCAGAAAAGCGCATGGTTTTCAAAAACAGTAGCTTTTGATGAAGTGCCTGAACGGGAGATGAAACATTTTAAGCTTCCTTTTATGGAGGAAGACGAAACGTTGTGGCACGTAATGGAATTGCCCGTTGGCTATCGTAATCCATTATATTTATTTTATTATGAGGATTATTCCATTAAGGAAATTGCCCGGATTATGGAGCTGGAGGAAGGAACGGTAAAGACTAGGCTGCGGCGGGGCAGGGAACTGATAAAGGAACGGATTCTGTATGGAACGGAAAAAAAGAGCAGGGACTTTACGGAAAAGGTCTTGAAAGAAGGTGGCAAGGATGCGTATTAGTGAATGGATAGATGCGAAAGGAATAAGCAACGGACCAGGAAAAGTAAATGCAAAGAAACTATATGACATTTCAGTGGATGGCTGCAAAATAAAGGAGGAAGATGGGTTTCGCAGCAGCCTTCAAAAAAGCATAGTGCAAGAAGAGGCGATGAAGGAATATCAGGCAAGGGCGGAAGAAAAAAAGCGTCCAAACGGTAAGGCGCCTGCTTCTATAGAAAGGGAAATAGGAAATAAAAACATTGCTATCCGTCTGGAACAAAAAGATGCCGTGAAGGCAGGAAAAGAGGTTCCGGCAAGGGGAATCCCATATAGTGAATGCGATATGGTAGAAATCAACGTGTTAGAAGGCTATGTGTTGAAAGCAAAGAAAGAAGAAAGGACGGAAGGGAAAGAAAAAAAGAATTATCAGGTTTATGTAGAAAAAAAGAGCGATGACGGAGAAGTGGCGGCATATCTGTTCGATGGGCCAAGTTCCCGGAAGGACAGCGGGGATGAGATGGAGAGGATAGCATATGCTGTTATGAACCGTAATGAACTAAAGGGTTGATGACATGAAATAGAGGATTTGTTTCTTTGGACGGGATTGCGTCAGTCCGGTGTGCGCAAACCGGATAGGATGAAGGTTGAAAGAAAAGCGCTTTCAACTATTGATTTTGAATCCGCCAAGGCGGACATGGGGTATAAAAATAAAAAAGCCGGACAGAAATGAGGGAAGAAATGGCAGTTAATGGAATCGGGTTTTCCGTTCAGTATTATTATAAGGAAGCAGCAGCAAAAAAATATGCAGGGAACAATGAGGAACAGTGGGGAGGAGAAAGCTTAAAGGAAACGAAAGGGACTTTTGTGGAAAATCCGGCGGAAAGAAATGTGGAAAAGCTGCCGGAAGGCAGGAAGCCTGCAATCCCGGAAAAGAACCAGGGGGCGCCTTATTCGTATCTGGCAAATGAATACGGGGTAATAGAATATAACGGTACTATATTTACGCTGGATAATGAGAGAAAATGGCTCTGCTGCGGCAATATAGATTTAAACCATATGGATCAGGTGATACGGATTCCTTTATCGGAGGGCGGATGTCTGATGGTAAATAGGAATAATATAGATGATTTAGCCAGAGCAATTGGTATGTTTTCCCCGGAGGATATTAACCGTATTTTAAGGGCGATTAAGCTGGACGGCAAAATCCAGCAGATGAAGCATGAAATTGAAGAGATGGAAGACGGAATAGGAAAAAGCAGCGAAGAGCAGAATGCGGACAGTGCAGAAAGCGCGAAAAAGGCGGCGGAGAAAAGCGGGAAAACAGACGGGTTCAACGGATATGAGAGTGACGAAAAGGAAAAAGGCATTTTTCAATTGGAAGAATGGCAGCTGAAAGCTCTGGTAGGAGAAAATGAAGCCGGCATTCCGGCGCCTGGAAAAAATGCAGAAAAAAGAGATGAAAAAACAAACACTGGAGAAGGATGAGGATTGGGTATGAGCGGAGTTTCTAATGCGCAGATGTCTTTCCGGGCAAAGGGCAGAGATTTGTTTATGGGCAGAGGAACTGGAAAAGGCGGACGGAACGGAGAAAGCATAAAAGATATTATTGACAGAATAACGGATAGCGATGAAATGAGTACTGAAGAGAAAATGGATATTATCAGTACAAGAAAGCAGGAAATAGTAGAAAAGGTAAGAAGAGGAGAGACGGAAACCACTATCCCTATTGGTGCCCAGTCTTTTACAATGAGACAGTGGAATAAGATGATGCGCAGCGTAGATAATGCTATTGATGATATGCAGGAGAGAATCCGCAGAGACGAAGAAGAGCAGGAAAGGCGGATTAAGAAAAAGAGAAGCGGCACAATTACTTCTGATATGTTATCGGAACTGCTGGGCATAGATATCAGGGCGGATAAACTGGCATCGGAAGGCGGAC
>DNJW01000355.1:6678-8974 GCA_003488965.1 Lachnospiraceae bacterium
GAAGGCGGACGTGGACGCTTATCATAAGCTGGCAGAAACTTATAGGTCGAAATATCCTAATCTGGTAAAGAGTGATGAAATGGCAGCATTTTATGCCTCTATAGAAATAGAAGGACTTTGCCATAGGACGGAATCAGGAATTCTGTATACCAATGCGGACGGCGTCAGCTATGCGGATGAAAACAATCCTGAGAAAAGCTGGTCAATACTTTTAGAGGAACAGTCGGAAGAAAATTATAATAGGATTATGGAAATGATGGAGGAAATAATAGAGAACGGAAAAGATGTAAGGGAGCGTGAGGAGTGGGAGAAGAGACTGGATGGCGTTTCCTATAAAGTTTGACCTTCGTACAAGTGCCGTGATATACTGATAAAATAACGGAGAAGAAGGGAATGTTGTATATGAAATTTAGTGATATGCCTTATCAAAGGGTGGAGTACAAAGATGCAGAAAAGGAATACCGTCAGATTATGGAAGATTTCCGGGGGGCGGAAAGCGGAGAAGAGCAGTTTAAGGTTCATGAAAGGTATTATGTGCTCAGCGACAAGATAAGTACAATGATGATGATTGCCTGCATCCGCCATGATATTGATACGGCGGATGAATTTTACAGCAGGGAAAGGGAATATTACGACGAGGTGGGTCCTAAGCTGGAAAGCCTGGCAGTGGAGTACCGTCAGGAGGTATTTCGCTCTCCTTACAGAGATTATCTGGAAGAAAAAATTGGAAAAGTAGCGTTTAAAAATATGGAGCTGCAGAAGAAAGCCTTTGATGAAAAGCTGATTCCTCTTATGCAGGAGGAGAACGCGCTGACCACAAGGTATGATAAGCTGATTGCTTCCGCAAAAATCGAATGGGAGGGAGAAATTTTAAATCTTTCTTTATTAAGACCTTATCTTACTAATAGTGACAGAGATGTCAGAAGGAAGGCTTATGAGAAATATAGTGCCTTTTTTGTATCGGTATCGGAAGAACTGGATGAGATTTATGATAAGCTGGTAAAAAACAGGACAGAACAGGCGAAGCGGATGGGATATGAAAATTACGTGGAACTGGGTTATTATCGGCTGAAACGCAACTGCTATAACAGGGAGATGGTGGAAAATTACAGGCAGCAGATAAAGAAATATTTTGTGCCTTTTGCGGAGAAGATGCATGAAAGAAGAAGAGAACGGCTTGGAGTGGATAAATTGTCCTATATTGATGCAGGAGTATATTTCCCGGAGGGAAATCCGGCACCTATAGGAAACCCGGAGGAAATTATGAAATCAGGAAAGCGTATGTATTCGGAAATGTCTCCGGAAACAGAAGAATTCTTTGATTTTATGATGGAAAATCAATTATTTGATGTATTGGGAAGAAAAACGAAAAAAGCGGGAGGCTACATGGAATTTCTGCCGGAGTACGGAGCCCCGTTTGTTTTTGCAAATTTCAATGGAACCAGTGATGACGTGGATGTCATTACTCATGAATGCGGGCATGCGTTTCAAGGGTATCTGTCGGGCAAAGACCCTATCCGGGAGCATAGGGATATTACGATGGAAACGGCGGAAATACATTCGATGTCCATGGAATTTTTTGCAGAAAAGTGGATGGACTTGTTTTTCGGGGATAGGGCAAGAGACTATGAAAATATGCATCTGGAAGATGCGGCGGCATTTATTCCCTATGGCTGTATGGTAGATGAATTTCAGCATATCGTGTATGAGAATCCGGATATGCTGCCGAAGGACAGGAAAAGAGCATGGCTGGAACTGGAAAAGGTGTACCGTCCCCATATGGATTATGAAACAGACCCCTTTTTCGCCCAGGGCGGCTTTTGGCAAAAACAGCTCCATATTTATGATTATCCTTTTTACTATATTGATTATTGCTTGGCACAAACTTGTGCATTTCAGTATAAGGCTATGATGGACGAGGATTATGGGAAGGCGTGGGAAAGCTATTTGAAATTGTGCCGGCTGTCGGCTTCAGGCTTCTTTACGGATATGTTAAAAGAAGTAGGACTGGAAAGCCCGTTTGAAGACGGATGCATAAAAAGAATTGTTGAAAAACTGGAAGAGAAGAAATAATAATAGGAACAGGAAATGCGGCAGCCGTGAGAAAAAGCGGGCTGCTGTATTTTTATCGGACGGGGTATTATTATAAAAAGGGGATGAATATTTTTTCTTTTTTGCTATAATATGTAATAGGCAATGGCGAAACTATTATTTCCTTATAGGAAAGTCCTTCGCCAGAAGGATATAAATTGACGAAGAACCGCAGGTTCTTCATGAAGTGGCAAAGCCACTTTTT
>DNJW01000042.1:0-508 GCA_003488965.1 Lachnospiraceae bacterium
AGAAGGACATAAATTGACGAAGCCACTTTTTTAAATAGGAAATTTCTGCTTGACTCTCACACTATGGTATACTCTAAAGTAGAATTGAGCTCAGAAATGCACATATATGTGAGGTGGAACGAATGTTAAAAATAGGAGATTTTTCAAAGCTGTCAAGGATTAGTATCCGTATGCTCCGGCACTATGATGAAATAGGGATTCTGCGCCCGGAATGTGTGGATGATTTTACCGGATATCGCTATTATAACGAGTCCCAGCTGCCTCTTGCGGGAAGAATACAGACGCTCAAAGGCTTAGGATTCGGACTTTCCGTCATAAGAGAAATGCTGGATAAGTATGAGGATATGGGGGAAATGGAGCAGTTCCTGCTTGGGAAAAAGAAGGAATTGGAGGAGGAAGCTATGGGGATACGGCAAAAGCTGCTGTTCCTTGACAGTACATTGAAATGGCTGAGAAAGGATGGTAACCTTATGGATTACAATGTAACATTAAAAACAATACCGGAACG
>DNJW01000042.1:784-5926 GCA_003488965.1 Lachnospiraceae bacterium
AACATTAAAAACAATACCGGAACGCTATGTTGCAAGTATTAGGCAGATAATTCCTGCTTATGACCGGGAAGGAATATTATGGGAGATGATGTGCCGGGAGCTGGAACCGCAGAAGGTGCAGCAGGCAGTTCCTCGTTATGGAATGGCTATTTTCCATGACGAAGGCCATAAAGAACATGACCCGGATGTGGAAATACAGTGTGCGGTGGTAGGTGAATATCAGGATACAGAACATGTGAAATTCAAGACTATACCGCCGATTCAGATTGCATCCGCCACATATAAGGGAAGTTATGAACAGATTGCAAGGGTAAATGCGGCTGTTGCAGATTGGGTGGTTGAAAATGGATATGATTTTGACGGCAAATCATTCTGCATCTATCATGTGAGCCCCGGAGAGACAACAGCTCTGGAGGAGCTGGTTACGGAAGTCTGCTTTCCCGTAAAAAAGAAATCATAATATAGCAATTTGAATATTTAGGAGGCGTCTCTTCGGAGATGCCTTCACTTGACTCGTAATTGTAAGAGAATTATACTGTATATTGGATAGACAGCAGTAGTGGCATCGAATATCCATGCAAGACATCTGTATGAACGCCTTGGGTTTATTCAGCTGGAAACTGTTCCGAAAGGATTTCGGATGAAGGATTATTATCATGAATTGTAAAAAATGCCGGATTCTGATTATATTTATACATGGCATATGGAAAGAGAAGGCTGTTATCATAGAAGGGAATAGAAACAGAAGTGGAATTATAAGGAGGAACTTGTTTATGAAAATATTGGGTTTTAATCCATATCTTCCGTTCTGGGAGACTGTTCCGGACGGAGAACCGCATGCCTTTGACGGAAGAATCTATATATATGGGAGCCATGATAAATTGAACGGCACCGCTTTCTGCGAGGACGATTATGTCTGCTGGAGCACACCGGAGGACGATCTGGGAAACTGGAGATATGAGGGTGTTATTTATAAAAAAATGCAGGACCCGTTAAACGGAGCCTTGTACAGTAAAGCATTGCCGGAAATAGAGATGCCTCTTGGAACGGAAGAAAATCCCCATCTTTTGTATGCGCCGGATGTAGCGAAGGGACCTGACGGAAGATATTATCTGTATTATGCCCTAGACTTTGTCAATGTGATTTCTGTAGCGGTCTGTGATACGCCTGCAGGAAAATATGAATTTCTGGATTTTGTCAGGAGGGAGGACGGCAGTATCCCGGATGCAGGACGCTGGTTTGACCCGGCAATTCTTTCCGAGGAGAGCGGGAATTACCTGTATTACGGATTTGCACCGGAATTTAAATTTCCGGGAATGGAAAATGTTGTATTTCCCGGTTCTATGATGGTGAAGCTGGCGGACGATATGCATACAATTGTCAGCGAACCGGTGTGTGTGGCAAACGGCGTGGATACTGCAAAGGGAACGGCTTATGAGGCACATCCCTTCTTTGAAGCGTCCAGTATACGGAAAATTGGGGAATGGTATTATTTTGTTTATTCCAGCCTGCAGGGGAATGAATTGTGCTACGGCATGTCCAAATCGCCGGAGGGACCTTTTGCCTATAAAGGAGTTATTGTGTCCAACGGGGATTTAGGATATCAGGGCAATACATTGGCGGTGAATTATACGGGAAACAATCACGGCGGGCTGGTAAAGGCGGGGGAGAGGGTCTATATTTTCTGGCATAGGCATACCCACGGGACCGCATTTTCCAGACAGGGCTGTGCGGATGAAGTGAAAATAGAAGCGGACGGAACGATTCCGCAGATTGAGATTACAAGCTGCGGACTAAACGGCGGGCCTTTACCGGCAAGGGGAAGCTACCGGACCTATATCGCATGCCATCTTACGGAGGCGGACCGGAATAAGGTAGGGCAGGTCGTTATGGGCGGACCAGGAGAACAAGTACCCCAGCTGCCGGAAGAAATACCTTATGTTACGGAAGAGCAGATTCTATTGGAACTGCGCGGAACCGGCAGCATTGAGGTGCTGGCGGACAGCCCGGATGCCGGAACCGGTACGGTAATTGCAAAGGCGGATGCAGACTCGGATACATGGACTATGGAAACGGCAAAACTGGGGGCGGAAAAAGGGGTACATGCGCTGTATTTTAAGGTAAAGGGCGGCAACTTGGATTTTGCGTCGTTTCAAATTATGTAAAAAATAAAAGCAGAGGCATGGGGCTCCGGCTTCTGCCATTGTCATAATCGCATAGTCATCATGAACGGTATACTTGATGTCCGGCTCTAAATTCGCTTCGTGAAAAGCGTTCAATGGTTCGCTGTAATGTCCTTCTTCCAACAGGATAAACGGTTCTTTTGTAAGTTCTTCTATCGGTATGCTTTTTTGAGTGGAAAGTGGGTGTGTTTTTGGTAAGACCGCTAACATCTCTCCCTCTTTGATAGGAATTGTATTCAATTCCGGGGCGGCAGGGGGTGTAGTAAAACCGAAATCAACGGCGCATGTCTTTATCCGCTCCGGTATTAAATTATAATCTCCTTGATGAAAAAGGAACTGCACATGGGAATATTGTTTGCTTCCGTTTTGTTCCGGACAATGGGGATATAAACAATATAAACAAAAAGATTGCGGAGGAACTATTGAAGGACGGGAAGCAGCAAAAAAGTAATAATAAAGAACAGTTGTTTTTCAAGACAATTTTGTAATAAAAACGGCGGTTTTGCATAGTAAAATCAAAGCTGCCGTTTTCCTTTTTGAAAAAATGTCTTGTCTAACAGAGCGTCAGGCGGCTATTTCCAAATGATGCTATAGGATTTTGGGTACTCGCAGGCAAAACTAAACTTTCACGCAAAACCTTATGTCCTCAATTTAAAACTGATAAAAACAAGGCGTATAAATGATAAAACAAGAAAAGGCTGTTCCGCTAGCCTTTTTCCGAAATCAGATTTTTTATTCCTGAACGGGTTTAATATGCTTGCAGCGTTCTGAAAAAGGAAGGCAGGATCGGATATCGGGGTGGTTCATTTATGTGGAAAACACATTGCTCTTGGTATATTGAACTCAGCCCAAAATTTCCACAAAAGTTTTATAAAAATCAAAAACTTTCCCATCCTCCTGCGCACACAAAAGAAATCGGCTGATCATGGCTCCTGTTTTATATCCACTCTGAATATGCAGTAAATGCTTCTGTAAATCATTCGGAAAACCATCCGCTATTTCTTCTTTCATCAAAAAGACAAGGTATCGATTGCTTTGCTTTTTCCATAGAATCTGAGAATCTGGGAACTGTCCTGTCAAATCTGCCGGAATGGTAAGCCCTCTCTGTTCCTTCTCCGGATGAACGGAATGCTGTACGCGGGAGTAAAGATAAGGATTGTCGATATATTGGCGCAGCTTGTCACGTTCGATCAGGTCAAAGGAAACAACGCAGTCCGTGTCAATGTCCGTTTCCCGATAGGGATTCTGTCTCAATTCGTCCATCATCTGAATTGCCTTCATATGGCAGCGCAGCTTTTCCATACGCTCCTGAAGCAGTTTCTGCTGTTCTTCCAGTTCCGACAGCTTTTCCTTAAACAAACGGTTGTGCTGCCCGGGCGTAGCGGATTCCATTCCGCGGATCTGTTTCAGCGAAAGTCCAAGATTTTTGTAAAAGATAATATCAGAAATTGTCATCAGGTCTTCAATTGTATATTCACGGTAGTGATTTTCATGATCCTTTAACGGATTCAGAACGCCCATATCCTCCCAATAGCGAAGGGTAGATGCAGGTACGTCAAAAAAACGGGAAATCTCTCCGATCTGAAACTGAAAAGCCATATTTATAATCATGCTCCTTTCCCAGCCATAATAATAGAATATCAATTTTCTCATTGACCTTCAAGTATCTTGAAGGTTTATTCTGTATATGGGAGGTGTTTTCATGGAAAATTTTTTGATTTTTAATTCAGAAAAAGAAGTCCGGTTTGGAAAGCTGCTGCGGTATATTATTCCGACCTGGCTGACTTCGTTGTTTAATACAGTCTATACCATTATTGACGGTATTTTTGTCTCGGCATATATGGGTACGGATGCCCTAGCAGCCATCAACATTGTTTATCCGATTGTCAATGTGCTCACAGGCATTGCGCTGATTTTTGCGACCGGCGGCAGCGCTGTTGCCGCACTGCACATCGGGGGAAACAGACAGAAAGAGGCGGGCCGTTCTTTCTCGGTCAGCATGACGGCATCTGTTCTGTTGGGCAGTCTGGTGTCTCTTGGCGTTCTTCTGAATCTGTCCGGCATCCTGAATCTGCTCGGCGCTACAGGTCTGACTATGGCTGACAGCAGAATATATGCGCTTTGGTGGCTCCTTGGAACACCGGTCGTTATCGGAAAAGAACTGTTTACCTATTTCATCCGGATTGACGGCGCACCGGCTTACAGCCTTGCCACAGCGCTGTCCGGGGGCATCCTGAATATTGCTCTGGATTATATTCTGATCGGCTGTTTCCGGATGGGGATTCTGGGAGCGGCGCTTGCGACGATGCTCGGTCTGCTCCTTTCCTTTTGCATGGGGCTTTATTACTTCGTAAGAAAACGGAAGGTTCTCTCTTTTACGCTGCATGGACTGACCCTGCGGGAAGCGGCGCACTGCATGGTGAACGGCGCATCGGAATTTGTGGATCAGCTGGCCATTGCCGTTACGACCATCGTATTCAACCGCACTGCCCTCGCTCTTGTTGGGGAGGACGGCGTTGCGGCGGTATCCATCATTATGTATCTGCAGTTTCTGTTTATCGGCGTATATTTCGGTTTTTCCATGGGGATTGCGCCGCCCCTTGGCTACGCTTATGGAGATAAAAAAGAAGGGGTCTGCCGGATTCTGGAGCGCTATGCTTACCGGTTCTTTGCCATTGCGCCGTTCGTCATCTATACGCTGACCTATTGCCTGGCGCCGCTTGGCGTTTCCTGCTTTGCGCCTTCTGAAAGCCCCGTATTCTCCCTTGCCGTATCCGGCATGAGAATCTATGGTCTCGGTTTTCTTTTTGCCGGAATCAATATCTTCTCGGCAGTCCGTATGATGGCTTATGGAAAAGGGCATCTTTCGGGCGTGATCACCTTCCTGCGCTCTTTTGCCCTGCTGCTTTTGTTTCTCGCAGTTTTACCAAGAGTTTGGGGAATGACCGGAATCTGGCTT
>DNJW01000042.1:6263-6397 GCA_003488965.1 Lachnospiraceae bacterium
CTTGCCGTACCGGCTGCCGAATTCTTGACAATGTTTGTTTCCTTCGTTTTCTTTAAAATAAAATAATAGAATTTGAAACTTTTTCAATACCTAAAAAATCTATACAATAAAAGAGTAAAACAGAAAGGCGTGCA
>DNJW01000156.1:0-7669 GCA_003488965.1 Lachnospiraceae bacterium
AACATATTTCCTAAGGAGCCTCTTAAAAAACGCCAGCACTTGGCGAAGTATTCTTGAGCCTAGTGTCTGCTGCGTTTTTTGTGAAGCAGGAGCGGGGCGCACGTGGAAATATGTTCTCTGGCCGGGTCAGGTTTTTGATACGAATGAACAGTAACCATTGGACAAGAAGTCCAATGGTTTCCGGGGCTTTTTTCTTGACGTTCCTATGTCTGCAATGCTATCATAATTTAACAATATTCGTGAAAAATTATAAATAACGTGAAACCTGTCTGTTGGGAAATGTTTTCTGATGGCCGGGTTTTTTTGTCTTATAGGGTTAGAGGGTCAAAAGTCATTTATGCAGACTGCTTTTGTGAAGTTTACCGCCAACAGCTTCAATAATAAGGGCTTTTTCCCCAGACTCTTATAACAGCATTCAGTACACACGATTTAGGAGGCAGCAGATGAAAAGAGATAGAAAAAAGTTTATAATCCGGGTAACCGCGGCTTGTGCCGCAATCGCTTTTGCAATACCGTTTGGTATGCCTTTAGGGGCTTATGCAAAAGAAAATACGAAAGAGGTTCAGAGGATTCACCATGTACATATTGGAAATCCGTCGGAGGGAGGCGCTTGTTATGAAAAGGAGATAAAGCATGTTCACGGCGGAAATGACAAGGAGGGCGGGGGCTGCTTTCTTACTCCGGTTTATCATGTGCATGACGGTGATGAAAAGGAGGGAGGGGAATGTTATAGAACCGAACTGCATCATACCCATGAAGGGACGGAGAAGGATGGCAAGGGCTGCTACGGGCTGCCTGTCTATCATAAGCATACGGGTAGCACCGGCACAAAAGGCGGCTGTTATGGGAGCCCGGTTTATCATAAGCATACGGGAAACAGCAGCACCGGAGGCGGCTGTTATGGAAAGCCTGTGTATCATTTCCATACCGGAAGTGCATCAGCCGGAGGCGGCTGTTATGGAAAGGCAGTTCATCATTCCCATACCGGAAGTGCATCGGCCGGAGGCGGCTGTTATACGAAGCCGGTTTACCATTCCCATAACGGAAATGAAACTTCAGGGGGGAAATGCTATGAGCCGGTAAAGCATAAGCATATAAGCTCCTGCTATCAGGAAGGAGAATGTGTCTTAAAATATATAGGGAACTTGCAGAAGGAAAGAGAAGAAAACGGATACTGCTATCACCATGGGGAAGCCAATATTGTACATTTCCGTGCCAGCTACCAGCACATGTCATGCGGGGCAGGCGTGGAGGAACTGGGACACAGCACTTGCTGGACCTGCCAGAATATGGATTTTTCCCATAATTATAACCAGATTATCTGCGGAAAAGACGAAAATACGGTGGAAGGATACCGGCGTATCTGCGGTAAGGAAACCAGTACTGTGGAATCATGGGAACTGGGCTGCGGAAAAAACAGTTCCAGTATTGAGAGATATGAAGTAAACTGCGGGAAGAACGGAAGCACAATAGATTCCTACCAAAGGAATTGCAATAAAAATGAAAGTACGGTGGACAGTTATCAGCGCAACTGCGGCAAAACGGAATCCGATATAGAAAAATATTCCTTAAACTGCGGCAAAACAGAAAAGAATATTGATGGATATGCAAGAAGCTGCACGAAAAATGAAGAGACCATAGACGGTTATTGTTTATCCTGCGGAAAAACAGAGGAGACAGTAGAAGGATATGCACTTTCCTGCACAAAGGATGAAGACAATTGCTATGCAGATTTTTCTGTTTGGAGCCAGGATTCCGGATGGACTGGTTCGGATGTGGTTTTGCAGGCATCAGTTCAGGACAAAAAGGAGTTTCTGCAATTGTGTGCAGAGCCTTTCCGGTGGGAAGGAAAGGCCATTGCGCCGATGTCTGGGGATACGGCAAAGGCAGCCGAAAACGGAATTTATTATGTATATCTGAATGCGGAAAATGAGGATGTGGATAAAAACCAATTGTTTCTGTCCATAGAGGTGAAAAATATAGACCGCACGGCACCTTTTATAGAAGGAATTGATAATCTGAAAAAAGAAGGAGGAAAGGGCAGATTTCTTCTGGTGAGGGCCAAGGATTTACAGCCGGACAAAAGCCCGGGAAGCGGTATGGCTGCCAAAGCCTATTCCTTTGACGGCGGAAAAACCTGGCAGAAGAGCAATACAATGGAATTAAAAAGGAACGGCAGAGTTTCCGTGGCGGTACGGGACTGCTGCGGCAATGTTTCCATGCAGGAAGTAGAAATTTTGAATGCAGAGGAAGAAAAAAACGATGACAGCAGTTCAGGAGACGGAAACAAGGAAGACGGAAACAAGGAAGACGGAAACAAAGAAGACGGAAACAAAGAAGACGGAAATAAAGAAGACGGAAATAAAGAAGACGGAAAAGATGAGAAGAAGAAAGCCGAAGACGAAAAAGGAGAAAGTAATGAGGACGGAAAGGGTGAAGATGGAAATACCGGAAAAGAAGAAGATACTGGAAACCGTCAGGAGAACGAAAGTGCAGGCAGCAGTCAGGTAAATAGTGATTCAAAAGAAAGCCAGGGAGACGGAGGATTAGGGGATGGAAAACTTTTAAAGAATGAAAAATCCGTTGAGAAACAAAGGACGGAGAAGAAACCGCTGCAAAAGAAAAACGGAGTTTCCGGAGGAAGGAGAACAGATAACGGAAACATAAAAGGAAGCGGGGAAGAGAATAAAATAAAAAATAAGGAAAAGAAAGAGACGGCTGACGGAAATAAGACGGAAAATCCGCAAAAGAGAGAAGTAATATTTCCGGGTAAAGAAAAAAGCTATCAAAAAGAAGCGGTTCAGTCAGAAATGCCCAGGACCGCATCCGAACCGGAAAACGGCCGTTCTTCCGTGCGCATGTTACGCAGGGGAGCAGTGGAGAAAACAGTAAAGGCAGTGACTTTTACGGTAGGCAGCATCGTGCTGGTATCAGGCCTTATTTATCTGGTTTATCTTGTGTGCCGGAGTATACAGGTCTATGATTGCGACGGGGAAGGTAAAGCACGGTATGTGGGAAGCTGTATTATGAAGAAAACGGAAGAGGGATTTGAAGTAAGGCTGCCCAATATGATATGGGAGCATTCCGCTACAGGACAGTACAGCCTGCGTCCGGGAAGGATGTTTGCAAAGAAGCATAGAGGAAAAGAACTGATGGTAATAGCCGGGGAGCATAAAGAAGCTGTATGGATTGATAAAGAAATGCCTCTCAGATTGACAATTCATGTATAAAATGCAATAAAATGAATATTCATTCTTGATTTTCCAAGATGAACATGGTATGCTGATTTTGTCGCGTAAACACAGTGGCATGGGATTATAGTAAACGGCATAACAAATTTCTGTTTTCGGCTCTTGCCAAAGCCATATATGACAGCTTTGGCAAGGCCGAAAACGAAATTTCTAATGTTGTTAACTATAGAATGAAATTCAGGAGGATGGTATTATGAAGAAATTATTGTCAGTAATTATGGCAGCCGTATTATGTATGTGCCTTATGACCGCCTGCGGAAATGCCGGGCAGGAAGCGGCAGCGGAGCCTGCAGAGGCAGAAACAACAGAAGCTGCGAATACAACGGAACCTGCAAAAGAAGAGGCAGAGGATGCAGAACCGGCAGAGGAAGAAAATGCAGCAGAGGAGGCCGGGGAATCCGAAGCATTAGCTGACGGAGTGCTGAATGTAGGAACAAATGCAGAATTTCCGCCTTTCGAATATGTAGACGATAACGGAGAGCCGGATGGTTTTGATATCGCTTTGATTAAGGCAATCGGCGAGAAGCTGGGCGTTGAAGTACAAGTAGAAAATATGGAATTCGATGCTTTGGTTGCCGCTATTGGGAAAAAAATCGATGTGGCTATTGCCGGTATGACAGTTACGGAAGAAAGGCAGCAGACCGTTGATTTTTCCAATCCTTATTATATGGCAGTACAGTATGTGATTTTGCCGGAAGGGTCTGAGATTGCAGCAGCAGAAGACCTGAAAGGAAAAGCAATCGGCGTACAGCTGGGTACAACCGGAGATTTCATTGCGGAAGATATTGATGATGCAGAGGTTTCCCAGTATAATAAAGCTTTGGATGCAGTAAACGACTTGGTTAACGGCAGGCTTGACTGTGTTATTGTAGACAAAAATCCTGCACTGGTATTTGAGTCCAGATTTGAGGGACAGGTAACGGCAGTAGACGGAGCACAGTTTGGCTTTGAAACGGAAGAGTATGCGATTTCCATTCCTAAGGGCGATACAGCATTGGCAGACAAGATTAACGGAGCACTGCAGGAAATGATGGAAGACGGTACCTTTGATGCACTGGTCGCAGAGTATATCGAAGGCGGCGAGTAATAAGAATCAGGCTGCCTTAACGGAATAATTGGAAAGAATTTTGGAGGATAGCGGAGTATCCGCTATCCTTTTTCCAGTGACAGATGATATCAAAAAGTGGTGAAAGGATGGCATGAGATGCAGGCATGGTTTGAGAAGGCAGCAAGGATGTTCGAAGCTGCATTTATTAGCGGTGACAGATGGAAGCTGTATTTGCAGGGATTGGGAGTTACTTTGCAGATTGCTTTTTTTGCGGCAATACTGGGTATGATTATCGGTACGGTTCTGGCATTTATGAAGCTGTCGGTAAGACGGAACGGAAAGAAGACAGTATTGACAGTATTGGCTAATATATATATAGATGTTATCAGGGGTACGCCTTCGGTACTGCAGCTGATGATTATGTGGTTTATTATATTTTCCAGTGCTAAGAACGGAGTGATTGTAGCGATTTTGTCTTTTGGCGTTAACAGCGGTGCCTATGTGGCTGAAATTGTCCGGGCGGGCATTCTGGCAGTGGACAAGGGCCAGATGGAAGCCGGACGTTCTCTGGGGCTTTCAAAGGCACAGACGATGATATCCATTATTATTCCTCAGGCGGTAAAAAATGTGCTTCCTCCTATCGGAAACGAGTTTATTGTTCTTTTAAAGGAGACGGCAATTGTAGGGTATGTGAGCCTGACAGATTTAACCAGGGCGGCGAACCAGATTGCTTCCAGGACTTATGAACCTTTTATGCCTCTGATTGGCGCAGCGGTTATTTATTTTGTAGTGATAAAGATACTGACAATTCTGCTTGCAATGTTGGAGAGGAGGCTTCGTAAGAGTGATAATCGTTAAGGATTTACATAAAATATTTGAAAAAAACCATGTACTTCGCGGAGTAAATTACCATGTACATCAGGGGGAAAAAATTGTAATTGTAGGGCCTTCCGGTTCGGGAAAAAGTACGTTTCTGCGCTGCCTGAATCTGTTGGAGGTGCCTACAAAAGGCGAAGTGTGGTTTGACGGTATCAACATTACCGACCCGAAGACCAATATTGATAAAGTCCGGGAACACATGGGCATGGTATTCCAGAACTTCAATTTATTTAATAATCTGACGATTATGCAGAATATTACTCTTGCACCCGTGAAATTAAAAGTAATGGGAAGAGAGGAAGCCTGCGAAAATGCGCTGAAGCTGTTAGAGCGGGTGGGATTGAAGGAAAAGGCGGATGCTTATCCGGGACAGCTCTCCGGCGGGCAGAAGCAAAGAGTTGCCATTGTCCGTTCGCTTGCTATGAACCCCAGGGTCATGTTGTTTGACGAGCCTACATCCGCTTTGGACCCGGAGATGGTAGGCGAGGTTCTGGATGTTATGAAAGGACTGGCGGAGTCCGGAATGACCATGGTGGTAGTAACCCATGAAATGGGATTTGCCAGAGAAGTAGGAACGAAAGTGCTTTTTATGGACGAAGGAATTATTATGGAAGAAAATACCCCTCAGGAATTTTTTAATAATCCCAAAAGCCAGAGGCTTCAGGACTTTCTGTCCAAAGTTTTGTAATTCAGCAGAGTTGGTCTGGCGGCCAGCTCTTTTTTCTTTACTTTATAGGGTTCGGGTGTTGCCGGACAGACCTTTTGACACTCGAACCTTCATAGAGAATCTCTTTTGATAAAGGGAACCAGAAGATAAAAAGGGAGGGCGTATGCCAGGGAATAGGCATAGCGGAATTCTGAGGAAACGGGTGTTGCAGCCAGCAGGGTAAGGATAACTGCCAGTCCGGGAAGAAATAGGATACAGCGGGAGACTTGTTTTTTGGCGAGGATGACGGCAATGCATCCGAGCAGTGCCCAAAGCATGGCTCCCATACTGAAAAGGAGTCCGTAAAGAGGAAGCATATCGCCCAGTTTTTGAAGAATTTCTTTTAATTTGACGATAAAAGGACCTCCGATGAGAGGCTGGCTTGTAACTCCTGTTTCGTTGGCAATAATGCCGTCAATATCTCCTACAGTATAGGAAACATCCGGATACCAGTATCCTATGGTCTGGTCGATATAGGCCCGCAGATAGGAGCCGGGGTATTTGAGACCAAGGGCAAGCCAAAGCCTGAAATATTCCCCCTTATGGGCTGTCAGATAATCCAGGTCTCCTGCCCGTAACAGTTCTTTCATGTTGTCGGCAAATCCCGGTGCATACAAGTCCTTGATATAAGTGGTATCTATGACTTTATGAACGCTGTCCCATTGCTCCTGCGTCAGTTCTTTGTCTTCGCAGATGACCCTTGCTGTCTGTTGGAGGGGAATACAGATGGATTCGGCAAAATCCGGCTGTGTTACCTGGAAAGCATTCATAACAGGTATTTTTACAATAAGTACGGCGGCAAGAACCGTAAGATGCAGGGTCAGCGCTAATTTCAAATGACGGCGGAACGCATAGAAAAGAAAGGGGAGGGAAAACAAAAAGGCATACCAGCCGTTGGAGCGGAATAGGCATATCATAATCCCGGAAAGAACATAAATAGTACCGGAAAGCGTCAGTTCTGATTTGGAACATTCCGGATAGAAAAAAAGCAGCCGGGCTAATGCAACAGTAAAAAGGGAAATGGCTCCGGAAAACATAACATCTTTCCATACGGTAACGGCAAAAACAGCATGATAGGGAAGGAGAGCATAAAAAGCAGTAATCAGGTAACAGATATTGTTTTTTACACCCAGTTTTAGGAGCGTGGCAATCAGCCATGCTGCGCATGCCGCCATAAAGCACATTTGAAATATGGTAAAAAAGGCAAGAGAAGAATTGGGGTTTCCGGTCAGGAGAAAGCCCAAGCAGTAAAAAAACTTTATGACCATGGTGTGTGCCCACGGGTGGTGGTTGCTGTATGGAATCATGGCAAGCACTTGCTCTAGCTGATTGATGCTGTCCGGCGTCATAACGGCAGGATATTCATACAGAAAATAAGGAAACCAGCCCAGCATACAGGCGAAAAAGCAAAAAAGCGGAATATGCTTGACTTGTTTGGAATTTTCTGTCAAAGTATAAGGAACTGCAAGGATAAGCAGCAAAGACAGCGAATGGTAAATCAGAAAAAAGAAGCCGGTTCCGCATGCTGTCAGGATGATGAAACGGAAAAGCAGGCTGTCCAGTCCTTCCGTTAAGGATGGGGATTCGGCCAGCAGAAATAATGCAGTGAAAAGCAAGGAAAAAATCAGGGCAATGATAGCGGTATGTTTTGTAAATACTTTGTTTTTTTCTGTCATTTAACTTCCATATCTGCCTATAATATAAAAATAGGGCAGGAAATAAGATAGGAATCAGAATATTTCTGGCAGAGAGCCCGCATGCCCGCATGATACACCAAAGAGAGAG
>DNJW01000156.1:7979-8189 GCA_003488965.1 Lachnospiraceae bacterium
CACCAAAGAGAGAAAAAGCTTTGGATGAAAAGGCTGCAGATGAAAAATTGTTTTTTATATAAGATTTGTGACATAAATTACCTCATTTCCGAACTAACCTCCGTTTGGGCGGTAAGGTCTTGCCGGACTATAATTGTATAAATACTTTGCATATTTTGAATTTATTAGTGGCTGGTTATATGATATAATGTATTGCGCTGATGCGCAAGC
>DNJW01000156.1:8280-12027 GCA_003488965.1 Lachnospiraceae bacterium
AAGTTGGCGGCGTCACATTGTGGCGGTAGGACCTTGATAACTGAACAGTGAAACAACCTTGAAAAGATTCTAAAAAACCATCAATGGAAATTGATGAAAAGAACAGGTAATGGTAAGAAAAGACCATGACCCGATTCAATCCAGAAGGTCAGCGGAGGAGACGAAGCGGACCGGAAGGAGTTTCAAGAACGAGACACCAGACGAAGTAAAGGATAATAAATGTATTGCGCTGATGCGCAAGCAGGTCATCAATTTTCTTACGAAAATTGGTGACAAGGGATATAATGTATTGCGCTGGCATGCAGACAGGTCATCAATTTTCTTACGAAAATTGGTGACAAGAGATATAATGTATTGCGCTGGCATGCAGACAGGTCATCAGTTTTCTTACGAAAATTGGTGACAAGGGATATAATGTATTGCGCTGGTATGCAGACAGGTCATCAGTTTTCTTACGAAAATTGGTGACAAGGGATATAAAGTATTGCGCTGGCATGCAGATTGGTCATCAGTTTTCTTAAGGAATATGGAGGAAAAAGGAATGGTATCTATAAGTGTGTGTATGATAGTGAAGAATGAGGAGAGGATTTTGGGAAGGTGTTTATCTTGTCTTGCCGATTTGGCGGATGAGATTATTATTGTGGATACAGGCTCCGAAGACAAGACGAAAAAGGTAGCGGCGGAGTATACGGATAAGATTTATGATTTTCAATGGACGGATGATTTTTCCGCAGCCAGAAATTTTGCATTTTCAAAAGCAACCGGGGATTATATATATTCTGCTGATGCCGATGAAATATTGGATGAAGAGAATAGGGAGAGGTTCCGCATACTGAAAGAAAATATGCTTCCTGAAATTGAAATTGTTCAGATGTACTACACAAATCAGTTAAAATTCCGCACGATATATAATTTTGATAAAGAGTATAGGCCGAAATTATTTAAAAGGGTAAGAAGTTTTACGTGGATTGAACCGGTTCATGAAACGGTCAGGACTGACCCGGTGGTATTTGACAGCGATATAGAGATTATCCATGAGCAGGAAGAAAATCATGCGAAAAGGGATTTGGAGGCATTGCATAGGGCTGTAGGCAGGAATGGAAAATTATCGGGAAGATTATTTGATATGTATGCCAGAGAACTGTATTTTGCAGGAGATGCAGAGGATTTTCGGAATGCGGAAGTTTTTTTTGAGGGAATATGTACCGATGATGAATGCAGCGATGACGAATTGAAGACGGCTCTTTGTATTATGGTAAAGGCGGAACGGATGCTGGGAAATATACCGAAATTTTTTAAATACGCGATGAAGGCGGTAACGGCCTGCAATGTATCGGAGATGTGTCTGGAGATGGGCGATTATTATATGGAGCAGGAGGATTACGAAGAAGCATCCGTATGGTTTTATAATGCGGCATATGAGACGGAAAGTATTTTTGATGCAAGGAGCAGAGGAAGCAAGGCATTGAATAAACTGGCGGAATGCTGCAGAAAATTAGGTATTCCCGAAAAAGCGGAATACTATGAGGAAAGCGCCAGGGAATGGAGCAGGAAAAGCGGATTATAAGGCAGAAAGGTTAAACGAAGGTGATGAGGAAAATGAAGTGGGAAGAAAATGTCCGTAAGGTAACTCCGTATGTACCCGGAGAGCAGCCCGGCCAGAGCGGAGTGGTAAAGCTGAATACAAATGAGTGTCCGTATCCTCCTGCTCCGGGCGTAAGGAAAAAGGCGGAGAATTTTGATTATGACAGACTGCGGCTATATCCGGACACAGAGGCAGGAAAGCTGGCGGATGCCCTTTGCAAATATTACCATATCCGCAGGGAACAGCTGTTTATCGGTGTGGGAAGCGATGATGTGCTGGCAATGTCGTTTCTTACTTTTTTCAATTCGGGAAAACCGGTGCTGTTTCCGGATATCACTTATTCTTTTTATGATGTCTGGGCGGAGCTTTTTGGGATTCCTTATGAAACAAAAAAGCTGGATGAGGAATTCCGTATTGTAAAAGAAGATTATATGGGGGAAAACGGCGGCATTGTGATACCCAACCCCAACGCGCCCACGGGAGTGCTGGAGTCTGTGGGAAACATAGAGGAAATTATAGCGGCAAACCCGGACAGCGTGGTGATTATTGATGAAGCTTATGTGGATTTCGGCGGGGAAAGCTGCTTAAAGCTGATAGATAAGTATGAAAATCTTCTGGTGGTCCAGACTTTTTCCAAATCAAGGGCTATGGCCGGACTGCGGATAGGGTTTGCTATGGGAAGCCCTAAATTAATCCGTTATTTAAAGGATGTCAAGTTTTCTTTTAATTCATATACAATGAATATGCTTTCGATAGAGCTTGGGGTGGAAGCGGTAACGGATGAGGATTATTTCAGGGATACGGTCAAAAAGATTGTTGCCACAAGAGAAAGAGTGAAAAAAGAGCTGTCGGAGATGGGATTTACCTTTCCTGACTCCATGGGCAATTTCATTTTTGCATCCCATAGGGAAGTACCGGCAAAGAAGATTTTTGAGGAACTGAAAAAGAGAGGTATCTATGTCCGCTACTGGGATAAGCCGAGAATCGATAATTATCTCAGGATTACCGTGGGGACAGATGCCCAGATGGATTTGCTGCTGGATAATTTAAGAGAACTGACAAGATAAAAGCAATAAGAAATGCTAAGGCAGCATAGGACGCAGCAATGAAGGATTATAAAAAAGTGGCTTCGCCACTTCATGAAGAACCTACGGTTCTCCGTCAATTTATGTCCTTCTGATGAAGGACTTTCCTATAAGGTAAAAAAGTGGCTTCGCCATTTTATGCCCTTCTGGCGGAGGACTTTTCTAAAGGTGAAAAAAGGCCGGAATAAGACGGCGGAAAGAGGTTAATGATGATTAAAAATATTTTAATAGGAATTGTAATCGGGCTGGCAAATGTAATTCCCGGTGTCAGCGGCGGAACGATGATGGTGTCCATGGGGATTTATGATAAGCTGATTCATTGCATTACCCATCTGTTTTCGGAATTAAAGAAGAGTATTTTGTTTTTGCTTCCTATTTTTATCGGTATGGGGATAGCAGTTGTGGTGGTTCCTTTTGGGATTGAGTTTCTGTTCGCAGAGTATCCGTTTCAGACGAATTTTCTATTTGTCGGACTGATTATCGGAGGGCTGCCGGCAGTATGGAAAAAAGTGAAGGGGAATGCGATAAAGGCCGGGCATATTATTGCTTGTATTGTCTTTTTTGCAATCGTAACAGGACTGGCGCTGATGGGAGAGAAGGAAGGAAATGCGGCAGATTTGTCTTTTAGCCTGATTTCTGTTATAAAGCTGTTTGGTATAGGGGTCATTGCGTCGGCAACGATGGTAATACCGGGTGTCAGCGGTTCTATGATGCTGCTTCTGCTGGGATATTATCATCCGATTCTGGAGACGATTACAAACTTTATCAAGGCGGTGCTGGCTTTTGATATAAACGGTATTTTTGCAGGCGTAGGAGTGCTTTTGCCTTTTGGTATCGGCGTGATAGTAGGAATTTTTGCAATTGCAAAGCTGATTGAAATTATTTTTGAAAAGTTTCCGCTATTTGCCTATTGGGCAATTATCGGGCTGATTATATCCTCGCCGGTGGCAATTTTTCTGGTAGGAGAAGTGGGAACGATTACGGTAGTGTCTGTAATTACAGGACTGGTTGCTTTGGCAGTGGGATTTGCGGTGGCAATGAAGCTCGGGGATTAGCGTAAAACATTAAGAAACACTA
>DNJW01000156.1:12322-16906 GCA_003488965.1 Lachnospiraceae bacterium
GCCTAAGAGTTTCTAAATGTTTGGAAGAACGCCTGAAAAGCGGCGTTCTTCTTACCTGATAGAAGCACTCTTTTTTGTTGATGATTTGCGCCGCCAGAAAGCGGTGTGGAGGTTGGGATGGAAGCGTATACGGATTTTGCGGGTGTGTATGATATTTTTATGGATAATACGCCTTATGGGGAATGGGCGGATTATATTGCAGGGTTATTGGACGAGTATGGTGTTTCGCAGGGAGAGGGGCTGTCTGCGGAGGAAGAGCAAAATCTGCCGGAGGCGGAGCTGGTGCGTTTGAGGGCGTTGGCTGCGGAGCGGAATGTGGTGGTGGAGCTGGGCTGCGGAACAGGAAGCCTGACGGAGCTTTTGGCGGATAAGGGTTATGATATGATAGGCATTGACAGTTCCCAGGAGATGCTGAATATTGCCCAGGAAAAGAAAGAAAAATCGGGGAAGGAAATTTTGTATCTTTTACAGGATATGCGGGAACTGGAATTGTACGGGACTGCGGGAGCCGTGGTGAGCGTCTGTGATTCTTTGAATTATCTGCTGGAGGAAGAAGATTTGCTTCAGACCTTCCGGCTGGTCAATAATTATCTTTATCCGGGCGGAGTTTTTATTTTTGATTTTAATACGGTATACAAATATGAGACGCTGATTGGAAATTCCACGATTGCGGAGAACCGGGAAGAATGCAGTTTTATATGGGAAAATTATTATGATGCAGAGGGTCAGATGAATGAATATGACCTTACTGTTTTTGTGAGGCTGCAGGAAGGTATGCCAGAAGACGGTGAAAAGGGGGATGGGATTTTCCGCCGTTTTACGGAAACCCATTACCAGAGAGGATATACCTTGGAGCAGATGCGGACTTTGGTGGAACAGGCAGGCATGGAATTGATAAAGGCAGTGGATGCGGATACCCATGGGGAGGTAAGGGAAGAAAGCGGGAGGATTTACGTAATTGCCCGTGAATCCGGGAAGAAAGTGTGTAAAGAAATTCTAAGCGGTCAAAGTACGCCCGCTAAGAATTTCTAAGACTTGCTTTGCAAGTCTTTTTCACCACGGATTGTTTGTGCCGCCGGGGCGGTATGGAGGCTGGTTTGAAATGGAAGAGAACAAGGACTATATTGTAAGGGCAACGGCGGCGGGGGGACAGATACGGGCCTTCGCGGCAACAACGAAAAATCTGGTAGAGGAAATGAGAAAGATTCATAATACCAGTCCGGTAATCAGTGCGTCGCTGGGACGGCTTCTGACAGGGGGAGCCATGATGGGCGTGATGATGAAGGGGGAGGATGATTTGCTGACCCTTCAGGTGAAAGGGGACGGGCCTGTGGGCGGCATGACCGTGACGGCGGACTCACAAGGAAACGTAAAAGGATATGCCAATGAGCCTCAGGTGATATTGCCTGCCAGCGCAAAGGGAAAGCTGGATGTGGGCGCTGCCGTAGGCAAAGGAATTTTGCGTGTGATAAAGGATATGGGGTTAAAAGAGCCTTATGTGGGACAGACTATATTGCAGACCGGGGAAATCGCGGAGGACCTGACTTATTATTTTGCGGTTTCGGAGCAGACCCCCTCTTCTGTGGGGCTGGGTGTGTTAATGGAAAAAGATAATACGGTAAAGCAGGCAGGGGGATTTATTCTGCAGCTTATGCCGTTTGCGCAAGAGGATGTGATTTCAAAACTGGAGCAGAATCTGCTAAAAGTTCCTTCGGTAACGGCAGTGCTGGAAGCGGGAAACAGCCCGGAACAGATGCTGGAAATATTGCTGGACGGTCTGTCTATGCAGATTGCCGGCAGGACAGGAACCAGGTATCAATGTAACTGTTCTAAGAAAAGAGTGGAACGGGCAATTATCAGTATCGGAAAAAAAGAGATTGAAGAAATGATAGCGGAAGGGAAGGAAATTGAGGCAGGCTGTCAGTTTTGCAGCAGGAAATACGTATTTACTGTGGAAGAACTGAAAGCAATGGCGGCGCGGAAATAAGAAGGAGCATGGTTAAAGATGGAGCATGGATTTATAAAGGCGGCAGCGGTAACGCCGAAAATCAAAGTAGCTGACACGGCATATAATGTGGAGCAGATTGTTCATGGAATCGGAGAGGCGGCAGGAGCGGGAGCAAAAATCATTGTTTTGCCCGAACTTTGCATAACCGGATATACATGCGGGGATTTGTTTTTGCAGGGTCTCCTTCTCCAAAAGGCAAAGGAAGGACTTCTGGCGGCGGCGGAACGGACAAAGGAAACAGATGCCCTGATTTTTGTAGGGCTTCCGCTTGTAATGGAAAATAAACTTTATAATACGGCAGCCGCTTTGTATCAGGGAAAAATATTGGGATTTGTGCCCAAGGCAAATATTCCGGCCTATGCGGAGTTTTACGAGAGCCGGCATTTTACGGAGGGTAACCGGGAACCGGTGGAGTATGTGATGAAAAACGGAGAGGAGGAAGAAAGAATACCTTTCGGGACAAATCTGCTGTTTGAAATAGAGGCTGTGGAAGGGCTGAAAGTGGGATGCGAAATCTGCGAGGATATATGGGTGGCTGATTCCCCGGCCAATGCCCATGCAAAAGCGGGGGCAACGGTGATTGTGAATCTGTCCGCTTCCGATGAAACGGTGGGGAAGGATGAATATAGGGAGATGCTGGTCAAATCCACCAGCGCCAGAAATATTGCAGGCTATATTTATACCAGCGCAGGGGAAGGGGAATCCACTCAGGATTTGGTATTTGGCGGACATAATATCATTGCGGAAAACGGCACAGTGCTGGCCCAGTCCAAAAGATTTACAAACCAGATTGTTTATGGAGACATTGATATCAGCAGAATCTGCCATGAGCGGCGCAGAATGACCACATATACGCAGGAAAGGAACGAAACCTACCGGACAGTAAAGGTTCCCATGCCAAAAGCGGAAACCGGGATTGGAAGAAGCTTTGGCTGTATGCCCTTCGTGCCGGAGGAGAAGGGAAAGAGGGATAAGCGGTGTGATGAAATTCTTTCCATCCAGTCCTGCGGGCTGAAAAAGAGGTATGAGCATACGGAGTGCAGAAAAGCTGTTATAGGGATTTCCGGCGGGCTGGATTCTACCTTGGCGCTGCTGGTAACGGTAAGAGCTTTCGATATGCTGCCGATAGAAAGGGAAAATATTGTATCGGTGACGATGCCTTGCTTCGGAACGACGGACAGAACCTATGACAATGCATGCAAGCTGGCAAGAGTATTGGGAACCAGGCTGAGAGAAATTCCTATAAATAGGTCTGTGACGCTCCATTTTGAGGATATCGGGCAGGATATGGATAACCATGACATAACTTATGAAAACGGACAGGCAAGAGAACGTACCCAGGTGCTGATGGATATTGCCAATCAGGAAAATGCCCTGGTAATCGGAACCGGAGATATGTCCGAGCTTGCACTTGGCTGGGCGACGTACAACGGCGACCATATGTCGATGTACGGGGTGAATGGTTCCGTGCCGAAAACACTTGTGCGCTATCTGGTGCAGTACCATGCAGACACATGCGGGGATGAAGCGCTGAAGCAGGTGCTCTATGATGTGCTCGATACGCCGGTCAGTCCGGAGCTTCTGCCTCCGAAGGATGGAAAAATCGCACAAAAAACCGAAGACATAGTAGGTCCGTACGAGCTTCACGACTTTACGCTCTACTATGTCCTTCGGTTTGGATTTATGCCGTCAAAAATATTCCGTATGGCGGTGTATGCGTTCAAAGATGTGTATGATGCACCGACGGTTTACCGGTGGCTGGAGACCTTTTACCACCGGTTTTTCCGGCAGCAGTTCAAACGCTCCTGCATCCCGGACGGACCAAAGGTCGGTTCTGTCGCACTTTCGCCGCGCGGGGATTTGCGGATGCCGAGTGATGCATCAGACGCACTCTGGAAAGCAGATTTAGAAAAAATCAGTTCTTCGCTTTCGCTTTAGAAAGAGCATTTTTAATACCGTCAATGAGCATGGTCTGCGTGTATTTACTCTTTTCATTTACGGTAATCTCGTCGATGGCTTTGCCGGCGACCAGTTCCTCTTCAAGATATTCGAGCGACGGCTTGACGAGAGGATACATGGTAGTGACAGAATCGTCCAGATTGACGAAAGAGACAGATTTTATCTGGGATTCGTCCACCACGACTTCCAGATTCAGAGTGGTTTCGCCAAGCTGCATCTGGGAGTTATAGATACCGGGTGTATACGTATTCGTTTCCACTGAGGAAGAATCCACTGCCTGGGCAGCTTCCTCATCACTGGACGGATAAAACATAACAATCAGGAGTATGATAAGTAAAATGCCAAGTCCTACGAAAATACCGGTATATACGAGCTCTTTCATTTGAAGTACGACAATTTTTGTTTTTGACATTTGGATAATTCCCCCTTTTATGGAGTGTAGATACCATCTTACCTAATTATATGTACGGAACCCGGAAAATAGAACCAGAAGATTGGAAGTAAAGAATGGAGAATCGCAATGGCGTTGCAGTTTATTATGGGGAGTGCTGGGAGCGGCAAGAGCACTTTTCTATATGATATGATAGCCAGACAGGCGGCAGAACACAGGGATAAGC
>DNJW01000158.1:0-3946 GCA_003488965.1 Lachnospiraceae bacterium
CCGCCGGGCCAACTTTTTTTATTCTTATTTATATAAGTTGTTGCTACCTATCTTTTATCTATAGTAAACGACATTAGAAATTTCGTTTCGACCTTGCAGAAGCTTCCATATATGGCTCCTGCAAGAACCGGAAACAGAAATTTGTTATGCCATTTACTATAATTATTTATCTGTACTTATATCTACTGTGTATATTCGGAAATAGCCTTCTCAATTCTATGTTTTACTTCTGCCGCTATCTCTACTGTTTTCATATCTTTATATTCATTATAATATAAAGGGGGTAAATAAATTATTTTTACAGTTACCGGTTTAACAGATTTTTCATCAAATGGCTTAAAAGCATCTATTAAAGCACACGGCACAATCGGGCACTGTGCTTTCAAAGCGCTTTTAAAACTTCCCCCCTTGAAATCTAAGAGCTGATTCCCCTTTTTGCTTCTTGTTCCTTCTGCAAAAATAAGGAAATTTTTTCCGTTTTTTACTTCTTCAGACATTTTCTGAATTACTTTTATTGATTGTCGGATATCTTCCCTGTCTATAGCTAAAGAGCCCAGCGCATCGGTTACTTGTTTTAACAAAATAATATTTCGCGCTTCTTTTTTGATAACAAATGCAAAAGGAACTGGACTTGATTCCAGAAAAGCCAATACGTCGTATAGTCCCTGATGATTAGGAAAGAAAATAAAACCATTTTCTTTTGGAACATTTTCCAAACCATAAGATTCTATTTTTACCCTTCCCGCCTTGTTTGCTGCTATTGTTACTTTTCTCACATAACTGTACGCTTCTTCAAAACTTACTTTTTTGCTTTTTCCGCACCACCATATCCGGAACAGATAAAAAGGGGCTTTTAAAAAGAGCCGCAAAACCATCATTGCTATTCTGTTCATAACTCCATCTTCCTATACGCAATCAAATTTTTCTGAATATAACCCAGATATCCTATTACTCATAAATATAAACAACATTTCTATATTTCTCTATATTTTTCAATAGCCATATCATATAAATTATTTCCATTAGAATCAATCACTACAATAACAGGCAGATTCTCCACCTCAAGTTCTCTGACTGCTTCCGTTCCTAAATCGTCATACGCAATTACTTTCGAATTTTTAATCGCACGGGATAACAGTGCTCCTGCTCCCCCTATTGCAGCAAAATAAACCGCCCTATTTTTTTTAATACTTTCTATTACCGTTTCAGACCGTTTTCCCTTTCCTATCATTCCTTTCAAACCCATATCCAAAAATCCGGGAGTATATTTATCCATACGGCTTGCCGTAGTCGGACCCGCAGATCCTATCACGCAGTTATTTCTTGCAGGTGAAGGTCCCATATAATATATGATATTCCCTTTTAAGTCAAAAGGAAGCTCTTTTCCCTTTTTCACCATCTCGTCCATTCTTTTATGGGCAGCATCTCTCGCAGTATAAATTATCCCTGTAATATATACGTAATCTCCTGCACATAAATTTTCCACATCCATATCATTGATGGGTGTTTTTATATATTTGTCCATAGCAATCCTCCCGCCAGTTGTACATGCTTCTATTAAATAACCCTTACTGAATGACGATTCACATGACAGCAGATGTTTACTGCAACCGGCAGTCCGGCAATATGTGTCGGATATGTATCAATATTTACTGCAAATGCGGTAGTACTTCCTCCCAGCCCGCCGGGACCGATACCCATTTTATTGATTTTACCCAACAGTTCTTCTTCCATCTCTTTTACATATGCAATTGGCGAACGTTCATTAACCGGTCTTGTCAAAGCCTTTTTGGCCATCCATGCACATTTTTCAAACGTACCGCCAATTCCTACGCCAATTACCATCGGCGGACAGGCATTGGGGCCGGCATCCGCTACCGCTGTAAGAATCGCGTCTTTTACTCCTTCTATTCCGTCTGACGGCTTCAACATAAAAATCCGGCTCATATTTTCGCTTCCGAAGCCTTTTGGTGCAACTGTAATTTTCACCTTATTTCCTGAAACCATTTCATAATAAATAACTGCAGGAGTATTATCTTTTGTATTTTCACGGATAATCGGATCCTTCACTATAGATTTCCTTAAGAAACCTTCCTTATATCCCTGCCGCACTCCTTCATTCACTGCATCTTCCAACAGTCCGCCATCAAAACTGACTTCTTGTCCGATTTCCATAAAAACGACCGCCATTCCTGTGTCTTGGCAGATGGGAATCATATCCTTACCGGCTATCTGAAGATTTTCCTTGAGCTGATTTAAAATCTGTTTTCCTAAAGGCGCCTTTTCCTTCTCTGCCGACTGTTCCAAAATCTCTCTCATATCCTCTGTCAGATAATGATTTGCTTCTATACACATTTCTTTAATATTTTCTGTAATCAATGATGTTTGTATTATACGCATGAGTACCGCCTTATTCTCCCACAATCGTTTTTCTGACCTCTTCCAGTTCTTCCTGTGCCATTTCCAACGGCTTCCAGCCCAAAGTCTGTCCGTCATCTTCATAGCGGGGAATCAAATGAAGATGAAAATGGAATACTGTCTGCCCCGCTGTTTTTCCATTATTCTGTACCAGATTAAATCCGTCACAGCCCAGCTTTTCCGTCATACGTGACGCCATCCTTTTTGCCAGCAGCATTACTTTAGATGCCGTATCATCCGGCAGTTCATACAGATTAGGATAATGATTTTTTGGCAGAATAAGAGCATGCCCTTTTGTTGCTGGTCCCACATCAAGAATAACTTTAAACTCATCATCCTCATAAAGTACCTTGGAAGGAATATCCCCATTTGCTATTTTACAAAAAATACAATTATCATCTCTCATTACGTTTTTCTACCATCATGCACAACTATGCGCATCTCCTTTCTTCATATTTTAATTTAGACAAGTGCACAATCACTGTGTTTCGCAATTACCTATATTTTAATTTTAAAACTGAAATATTTGATCCAATGTACGCAATATCTTAAAATCGCCTTTCATTTTCATTTCACCTGACATAAAAGCACGCTGGAAGGTCATCCTGCCGTTAATAATTTCATCTAATGTATGATTCTCCAGCTGCAATTCCACATCCGCATGCTCCGATGTCCCAAAGAAACACTGCAGCTGCGCATTATCTACTTTAATAATCAGGTTCTTCTTCTTTTCATCAATTATAAACCGGTAAATGCCATGAAACCCTGGCTGAGGTTTAAAATGCTGCTCCAGCTGGGCAATCATTTCTCCGCTTTCCTCAGTCTCTCCATTATTCAGCATATCTCTGAATAAACTGGTCAGTTCCTGTATATCTTCTTTTTGTCTCTGAACATATTTATCATCCGATGCATACTGTGACAGCTGCTCCGTTTCCTGAGGTGTCAGTTCAATCTGGGTTTTAGAAACCATTTGACGGATTGCCTGATTGCTGGCAGGAAGGCTTACAATTTTTTGATTCACTGTACGGTACATATTTTCTGCTTTTTTTTCTATCAATGTAATATATTCTTTATTTTCCTCCATCAGCGATGCATCTGCAATATATCCGCAAATACCGCTGCATGGACGTCCGCCTAAAATTTCCCATGCAGAAGTCAGATGAAGTTTTCCTTCTCTTTCGCCATATGTGGTAGACATTACCACCGGACACATATATATGCTGCTTATTTTTTCTTTATCCCCATACAGCCAGCAGGAATCAAGAAATTGCTGCATGTATCCTCCAATTCCGAACCATTCGACAGTAGTTGCCAAAATAATGCCGTCTGCTTCTTTCAAAGTCTGAGGCAGAGCCGTAATTCCATTTTTCAGCTCATGAAGATTAAAACGCTCTACCTTTACCCGCAATTCTTCTAAGACTTCCTGCATTTTATTCATTACAAATAATGTAGGGTCATCAATAAGACCTCTTCCGCCATAATAAATATTAATTTTCATCTTAATAACCATGCCTTTCTCTCAACCTGC
>DNJW01000158.1:4067-5010 GCA_003488965.1 Lachnospiraceae bacterium
GCCATAATAAATATTAATTTTCATGATTTCCTCTCATTTCCCTATCTAAGCAATATTTTTATCTTTCACATTTTTATCTGTTTTTACTCTCAAGATCCACAATAAAAATGATATTGCCATTCCGCATATAAAACCACCAATATGTGCAGCATTATTAATATTAGGTCCCACAAAGCCACTGTATAAAGAATACAAAATCATAAATAACAGTCTGCCTATAGTTATCTGCTCTAAATGTCCTTTGCGGATACATACCAATATAAATACTGCTCCGATTATACCAAATATTGCTCCGCTTGCTCCTGCCGAACGGGTCTGCAAACCTTCACAAATTTCATACCAGCCAGATAATAAATTTCCTGCCAGCCCTGCCGAAATATAAATTATACTAAATCTTATACGTCCGAAATATTTTTCCGCCACTTCTCCCAAATAATATAAAACAATCATATTACTGGCCAGATGATTTATGTCCCAATGCAGAAAAATACTAGTCAATATCCGGTAATATTCCTTATTATCCCAAAAATCCCCGGCACTGAAAGTTCCTATATTATACAATAAATTTCCTGTAAATGTACATATTAAAAAAATAAGAATATTTGCAAGTACAAAAAAGACCGTCACATATGGTAGCTGAAAACGGGAACGAATTTTGTTTTCTTTTCTTGTATTTTCAGACGTTGTTTTCTCTACATTATCCTCTTCCCATCCGTTTCCTGAAACCTGAACAAGAAATTTCTCTATTTTATCCCTCATTCCATAAAAATCACTTACCTGATTTTCATATACTACTAAACGGTTGCTGACCGGATTGATTACCCAGCAAAAGGGATTCCCCTCACAAAATTCTTTTGCCTTTTCTATATCTTTGCAAATGACCAAAGAAAAGATATGAATATCATAAATATTTTTTTCTTTGAAAAACTCCTTTATCTTCTCT
>DNJW01000358.1:0-6673 GCA_003488965.1 Lachnospiraceae bacterium
TAATTAAGTTGAGTCATACTAGTACAACGAAAATTAATCTACTGTTTCAATGGACGCTACAATATTCATCTTTGCAATAGGTCTCAAAGGAATAGCAGTTGACAATATACAGGCAATAATAGAGATTATTGCAGCTTCAAAAATAGATAGATAAGGAATAGCAACAAATTGCAGAGTATCTGTTGTGGCAGCATTTACAAATATTGTGCAAATATATCCCAATACTCCACCAATAACGGACGCAATAATTCCGTAGTAAGCCCCCTCCCATAAAAATGTTTTATAAAGGCTTTTTGTACTCATACCGATTGCGCGTTGCATACCAATTTCAGCAATACGTGTATGAATGTTGCTGTAAACAGTGTTGATAATGTTCAGTATTCCAATCAGCCCGATAAATAAGATTAGTCCCCAACACAATATATTGATTTGCTGAAAACTTTCTTCAAGCTGTGCAGCAGTCTGCAGATAAGAAAGCCAATGACTACCGGGATTTTCTTTGCACCAGTTATCCAGCCATGTTTCAAATTGTTCATTGTCCGCATTTTGTTTTAAGGTCGGATAAATTTCCAAATAGTGATTGTTGCTTGTCAGTAAATCATACATTTTATCATTTACGATAATCTGCACACCATTTATAAAGCCTTCATTGTTAATCGAAACAGGAAAATCCGCTATTCCAACAACACGCACTTCATAACCATTGACCGATAGTATATCGCCATACCCAAAATCGGTCGCTTCTACGGTCTGTCCCTCATATGCAAAAGGAATTGGATTTTTTACAATACATGCTGTGCCGGAGAGCAAATCGCTTTTATCCTGTCCGGACAGGTCATCTATATAAGAGGACAGACGCGTATCATCTAAACCTGCGACTTGGAATGTTTCCCAGGATTGAAGCGCAAAGCCAAGTTCAATCAGATATTCTCCGTTTTCGTCTTGGGTATAAACCGATAACTTTGTTGTTGATAGATGTTCTATCATCTCGTGTTCACGAATTTTCGCTATGCTTTCCGGTGCCATTCCAACAGTTTCACTTGTAATTGCATAATCGCCTAAAGTCATATCCTGTACTCCGCTGCTTGTGTCAAGGAGCGCAGCAAAACTTTGTAAAGTCACAAAAACTGTAATACTCATAACCAACGAAAGAATGGTAATCACTGTTCTGCTGCTTCCGCGTTTTAAGTTCAGCCTCGCATAATAGGCTTCAAAGTTACGGATTTTTTTTGTTTTTCTCCCATGACGTTTTATCTTTACACGCTGCCCGGACATCGCAACTGTTGGAGAAACATGGGAAGCATATCGCGCCGCAGGAAAGGCTGCAAGCATAGCAAACAGCAAAGTGATAACGATACTTACAAGATAAATAAGCATATAATTAGAGCTTGTACCGTCAATCATGGTATTTAGTTCCGTGGTACTGCTTGCCATAAATAAACCGGGATTCAAAACCCCTGTTGCCGCAATTAAAATTCCTTTTGCAGATAATGCGCCAATCAACAGACCAACAAGAATACCTATCCCACATAAAATGAATAGTTCCAGAGAAACAAGCCGATAAATCTGCCCCTGTGTGCTGCCGATTGCGCGAAGTGTCCCATATTCTTTGATACGCTTTGTTATGGCTATTTTCAAAATATTGTAAATTACCAAGCCTGCCGCCAGCAGAACAAGTACGCCAACCATAATACAGGCAAATGTCATAAAAGAAAAACCTGTATCTGTATCAGAAGTTCCGGCTTCTTCATAAGAAATGCCGAGCGCGTCTAATAAAATCCAGTTGTATTGTATATTTGATTTTTCAATCCCAATTTTGTTTGCAAGTTCATCAATGATATTTTGAAATCGCTCTGTCTCTTTTATTTTGAAATCAGTTGAATAAAGCAGATAATCCTCCGGCAATAGCGCGGAAGCTGCCCCCTCGCCTAATACGGCATCTAAAGTTCCCGTAGAGTAACCAATATAGTTACTTTCTAATATACCGCAAACCGTAAATTCAGCAGAGTATGAATAAGAGGGGATTGATCCATTCATAAGAGATATTTCTTCCTGTAATGCAACAGTATCGCCAATACCAATATTTTTTCCAAGATATTGCAGGGCACTTTCCGGCAATGCGATTTCAAACGGAGAAACGGGCAAACGCCCCTCCTTTATTCTGCTAATTGATGGATAGGCATCTAATGCGTTTTCTAAGTATTCACGCGCATATAAGGTAAAACTGCTGTTACCGAGCCTACTATATCCGACGTTAATTAAGCTGCCTACATCATAGAGACGAGTATCACTTTTTAATTGCAGCATTTGTTCTTCTGTTATTTGATGAAATGTAGCATGGCGGTCGCCGTTTAATGACGCAGCCTGCGACCTCCTCATTGTCTGTAAAATGCCAAGGGATTGTCCAATGGCAGTCGTCATAATACTTGAAAGGATTACCGCAGTCAGAATGAGAACCGACATTACTTTTTGGGCTTTCAATTCTTTGAAGGCAAGTGATAGATAGGATTTCATTATGCACTCACCTCCGTAAGTTCACCATCAATCATTGTAAAGCGACGGTCTGCCATTTCTGCAATACGAGGGTCATGGGTAATGATAACAAGCGTCTTATTCATTTTTTCACGAATATCACAAAGCATTTTCATCACATCAATGCCGCTTTTACTATCAAGATTTCCTGTTGGCTCGTCTGCAAAAATAATGTCGGGTCCGGCAATTAAGGCGCGGGCAATTGCTGCACGCTGCTGCTGTCCGCCGGACATTTCATGTGGAAGATGTGATAAGCGCATTTCCAGTCCCAAAAGCTCTGTAAGCTGCTTAAAATATTTTTCGTCCGGCTGCTTTTTATCTAACAACATGGGCATGATGATATTTTCTCTTGCGGTAAGAACAGGCAAAAGATTGAATTGCTGAAAGATAAAGCCTATCTTTCGACGGCGAAATGTGGAAAGCTGTTTATCGCTGCCGTTATGAATGTCGGTATTGCCATACAAGACAGAACCGGAAGTAGGCTTATCTAATCCGCTGATGATGTGCAGCAGCGTACTTTTTCCGCTGCCGGACGGACCCATAATCGAAATAAAATCGCTCTCAAATATTGTCATTGAAGCATGATTAAGAGCAACAACCCGGCTTTCATTTGTTCCATAAATTTTTGAAATATCTTTTACTTGAATTTCCATGAAAAACCCCTCCTTATCTCGTGACAAATCACGTGTGATAAGGAGAGTATATAGGGTAAATCCCAAAAATTCCTCAAGGTTATTGAATTTTTAATGTTGCTGAAACAGTCGCACCGATTTTATTATTCTGAATGGATATGCTGCCGCTATGTTTTTGGCAAAGAAGATTACAGATATATAACCCCATTCCAAAATGTCCGGTATCCTCGCTGCCTTTTTGAAATGGCCGAATGCCATTCTTAATGAGTGCCGCCGGGAAACCGCAGCCATCATCCGTAACGGATAATTTCAATATCGTTTCATTTAAGGAACAAGAAACATCAATATCCTGCACAGCAAAGCGGATTGCGTTGGATATGAGGTTTTCTGCAACCTGAAACAAGACAGATTTATCTATCGAAAAGGACTCGGCAGAGGCAGAGCTGTTAAAATTAATCCGTTTGTTGCTATCTGCGCCAACAAAAGCTATCATGTTTTCAATTTCAGAAATGAGTTTGTCCCATTTTACCTGCTCTTGTTCAATAGGAATTTCTTCTAATCTCTGAATACTGCTCATCGTTTCTATATAACGCTCAATTCTGCCTGTATAGTTTTCAATGCGGGATAAATTATCGACAATCTGTTCTGTGCTTCCAGTTCCGTCCACAACACTTTTTTTCGCCAGTTTTGCAGAGCCTTTCAAAACAGTAACAGGGTTTCGCAAATCATGAGAAAAAGCGGCGTTTAATCTTTTGCGTTCTTCTGTCTGCCGCCATAATTCACGGTTATTATTCAGTAAAGTTTTACGCATGGTTTCAAAAGCGATACAGAGTTGTCCCAATTCGTCCTGTGATTTTGCTTCAACCGTAAAATCAAGGTCATTCTCTATAATACGGGAAGCTCCTTTTGCAAGCAACGCCAACGGTTCTTTTAACTTCAAACGATAAAACATGGAAGCATTAATAAACAATGCACCTATATATATCAGTATCGGTAATATCATCTGAATAACAGAAATAATTTCAGCGATTGCCGCAGCCTGTGTAGTTCGTTCAGGCAGTTGGTTCATTACCGCTGAATCAGACCTAATTTCAACAACAACATCGCTTGGAGCAATCTGTGAACGCAATGTGACACACCCCCAAACAGAAAGAATCGACAGGAAAAGGGCAATGGTAATATTGATAAATGTAATTGTAAATAATGCCTTTTTTAAGTTCATCTGTTTTATCCGATCCATTTATAACCCACTCCCCAAACCGTTTCAATATAGCTGTGCATGGTTACAGCAGCAAATTTATTTCGTATTTTTCGGATATGTTCCATAATAGTAGCACTGTTCCCGTCGCCATCTAATCCCCAAACTATATCATAAATCCGTTCCCGGTCAAATACTTGCCCGATATGTGTAGAAAGCAATTCTACAATATCAAACTCTTTCTTTGACAGAACAATAGGCTTTTGATTTATCGTTATATCCCTTTTGGTATAGTCAATTACCATATTATCAAAAAAACGCAGACTGGATTGTTCCTGCTTTCGATTTTCACGCCTTAAATGGGCTGCAACTCTTGCACCCAATTCATCAAGGTCAAACGGCTTTACAATGTAATCATCTGCACCAACGGAAAATCCCTTAATTTTATCGGACGTTTCAATTCGGGCTGTAAGGAAAATAATAGGACAAGTAATGTATTTACGGATATTTTGGCAGACAGTAAGCCCGTCCATATCCGGCATATTTATGTCAAGCAGTACAATATCGGGAGCCTGCGATAATTTCTTCAAAGCGTCTTTTCCGCTGCAAGCAGTTATAACCAGATAGCCCGCCATTTCAAAATAATTTTGAACAACTGCAACAATCCCTGGTTCATCATCAACAATTAAAAGTTTTTGGCTCATGCAAAAAATCCTCCTTTCACAAAAATAAATTATCACATATAAATCTCAATTATTTCTCAACTGCCTATATTCTTTTCTGCGTCCGTCAATCGGCTTTTCTCACGATAAGCTCTGATTGCCTCAAACAATACCGCGCTGTCTGTATAGGTTACGGCATCCTCAAAACCATGTGGCAACTTGTAATATTTCAGCTTTACAAAGCCATATCTGCCTGCATCAAGCACCACGATATTCTCCAATTCGTACAGCTCCGCAAACGCATCAGCCGCCTTTTGGCACTTTACCAGTTCTTCTTCTGTGATATAAACCTGTTTTTCCATATTGCTTTACCTCATTTCTTATAAAATTTTACCACATTCATTTTATAAGAACCACCTGCACACACACCAGCCTTTTTCCTCTTGTTTGTTGCAAAACCCACTTTACAAACAATTCACTTCGGTCAACGCTGCCGCCGCACATATTCCTTAAAGAGCCTCTTAAAAAACAAATATCCATTACATAAATCCACCTCTTCCAGTCAATACTAACCATAAGTATTTAGAAAAGAGGTTATCCGCATGTATCTTTCCCCTCATCTTGACAGCAATATTCAGCAGCTAAAATCAATTTTCCCTATTCCGAAAAGTTTTGACATTGTCACAAGGGATTTATTTTTAGGGGATACCCGGGGATACTGGGCCGGTATTAACGGATTTTGCAGGGTAGAGCTGCTGCAGCAGATTTTCTCGGATCTTCAGAATCCTCTTTACATGAAGGACAGCAAAATAGAAGACATAAGCCGTTATCTGAATGCCAAAATCGGTTATGCCCAGGCCTCGCTTTGCGATAATTGGGAAGAGATTACCCGAAGTCTTTTAAGCGGTCCTTCTGTCCTTTTTATTGATGGATTTTCACAAGCGATTATTATAGATGTGCGTACTTATCCGGCCAGAAGCGTCAGTGAACCGGATACGGAACGGGTTACCCTAGGCGCCCGGGACGGATTTGTGGAAACAATGCTGTTTAACACTAATTTAATCCGCCGCCGTATACGCTCCCCCAGACTGACTTTTGAAATTATTTCCGTAGGAACGGAAAGCAAAACGGATGTGGCAGTGGCATATATAGACGGGTCTGCAAATGAACAGCTGTTAAACCAATTGAAGCAGACACTCAGCAGTCTTCCCGTCACTTCTTTGACCATGGGTACAAAAAGTCTGGAGGAACTGCTGGTAAAAAAAAGATGGTTTCATCCTCTGCCTTGCATGCATTATACAGAACGGCCTGATGTGGCCTGCAGCTTTCTGGCGGAAGGGCATATTGCGGTTATTGTGGATAATTCACCGTCTGTCCTGATACTGCCTTGTACTATCTTTCAGTTTACTCAAAGCCCGGAGGACTACTACAAAAGTCCTATGGTAGGAACTTATTTCCGCCTTGTCCGTTTTCTGTGCATTCCTGTCAGTTTCATACTGATGCCGCTTTTTTTGCTGCTTACCGCATATTTCCCCCATTTTTCTGAAAAATGGGGGTTGATGTCTTCGGGTTATCTTCCAGGGCCAACTATTATTTTTTATGTTTTTGCCGTGGAATTTCTCCTTGATTTATTCAAATATTCCGCCTCA
>DNJW01000358.1:6929-7612 GCA_003488965.1 Lachnospiraceae bacterium
CGCCTCAGTCAGCTCCAGCCGGTTTTCAGGCTCTTTATCCATTATCGGCGGCCTGATTATCGGAGATATTGCTGTGGAGTTAAACTGGGCTTCTGTGGAAATATTATTCTACGCTGCTGTTACTTTGCTGGCCAGTTTATCCATAGCCAGCATAGAATTCAGTGACGGGCTTCGGATTTACCGGCTTTTTCTGGTCATCTGCACTGCCCTTTTCGGTCTATGGGGCTTTGCCGGAGGGCTTCTTCTTGTCCTGCTCTCCGTCCTGACCACCCCGACCTTCGGCAACATGAGTTATTTCTGGCCTCTTTTTCCATTTAACTGGAAAGCCCTAAAGACACTGCTGTTTCGCTATCCTACCGCTAAAGCACAGCCAAGCAAGGTCTGGAAACAGCGCTGACCGCAGATAAAAGTGTTTTCTTAATGGCAATGACCGCCGCAATGCCCACAGTCTCCGCCGCATTGAACGGATTTCCCGTTCTTCTTATCCCTTATCATACTTTTGACCGCCAATGCAACGGCGCCTAAAACAATGAGTCCCACTATTAACGTTCCCATATTCCACCTCGTTTCTATGCCGCTTTTATTCAGTCTTTTTTTTATTTTGCAGGCATCATTTTATTCATATTTATTTTAATGATGGTTTTAGTTTTCTTTGTTTACAAAAGTTAGTATATGCTAACTTT
>DNJW01000037.1:0-1220 GCA_003488965.1 Lachnospiraceae bacterium
AAATTGACGAAGAACCGCAGGTTCTAACCTTATAAGATTCGTGTGTCAATATCCACAAACTTTTCGGTTTTTTTTTGGAATGGGTTACGCGTTTAACCTATTGTCCTATCAAGGTTTTTTCATATATGATTAAGACAGGGAAGAAAAAGGGAGATTATGAAGATGGAAAAAGAAAGGACAAGAATTGTTGACATTGCGGATGAATTGGGCTTAAGCACTGCTACGGTGTCCAATGTGATTCATGGGAAAACAAAGAAGATTTCGGACGAGACGGTAAAACGGGTACAGAAGCTGCTGGAGGAAAAAGAATATATTCCCAATATGGCGGGGATATTGCTGGCACAGAATAACTCAAGGATTGTGGGCGTGGTCGTCAATAATCATGAAAAATATGAAGGGCGTGTATTGGAGGATGCATTTATTTCTTCGTCCTTAAATGCTTTGTCAGAGGAACTGAACCGGACGGGGTATTTTATGATGGTAAAAGTAACGGACGACTGGCAGGAAATTGTAAGGATTGCTTCCATGTGGAATATGGAGGGGCTGGTGCTTATCGGTTATTGCGAGCAGGATTATCAGAAGCTGAGGGAATCCATGCACATACCGTTTGTAGTTTATGACGGTTATTTTGAAGAAACAGAGCGGGTATGCAACTTGGTGATTGACAATTATGGAGGAGGTTATCAGGCCGGTGCATATTTAAAGAGCATGGGACACAGGAAGGTGCTTTGTGTGGCAGATAATTATGTCTGTATGGACAGGGAACGGATAGAGGGATGCAAAAAAGGGATGGAAGGATGCCAGGTGGATTTCTGGAAAATGCCGTTATCCCGGAAATTGCGGCAGCAGTTTTATAGGGATAAACTGGAGGAAGCAATAAAATATACAGCGATTTTTGCGGTATCGGATTTTTATGCGATGGAATGGATTTATTTTTTGCAGGGAAATGGAGTAAAGGTACCGGGGCAAATGTCGGTGGTAGGATTTGATGACAGCCCATGGTGCGAAAAAATATATCCGGCGCTTACCAGTGTAAGGCAGGACCAGGCAGAGCGGGCGAAAGGGGCGGTTTCTATTCTGCAGGAGCTAAAATGCGGCAGGAATAACAAGAGGACGGTGTGTTTTCCGGTGCAGCTTATCAAGCGGGACAGCGTAAAGCGTTTGGAAAGGAAGTATAAGATTGAAAATTGAAAATTTTCAATCCCAAGTTTGTGTCTGCG
>DNJW01000037.1:1496-10413 GCA_003488965.1 Lachnospiraceae bacterium
AATCCCAAGTTTGTGTCTGCGCGGCATCCGCAAACTTGATATGCGTAAAAAGTTGCGCAGAAATGGAGAAAAAATGGAGAAAAATAAAGAGAAAGCATTTTATAAGACCGTTGTCAGGATTGCGCTGCCGGTTACGCTGCAGTCCCTTTTGCAGTCATCGTTCAGCGTAGTGGATCAGCTGATGATTGGAAAACTGGGAAGCGGCAGTATAGCCGGGGTAGGGCTTGGGGGAAAGTTTTCATCGCTTTATTCCGTTCTGCTGGCAGCCATAACCACAGCAGCAGGAATTATGATTTCACAGTACATGGGGAAAAAGGATGAAAAGGAAGTGGGCCGAAGCTTTTTTGCCAATCTGATGTTTGCGGCGGGGCTGGCAGTCTTGTTTATGGCATTGTGTATGGTTTTTCCGGAAAAGATTATGGGATTATATACAAAAGACGGGGATACAAGGAGAATTGCGGCAGGATATTTGCTGATACTGGCCGTTTCTTATTTGCCGATGGCAGTAACCGGTATCGTTTCCGTATTGCTCCGCTGTATGGAGGCGGCAAAGTTTCCTTTGTATGCCAGTATAGCCGGGGCAGTTATAAACACCGGATTAAACTATGTTTTTATATTCGGGAAAGCAGGATTTCCTGAACTTGGAGTAGAAGGTGCGGCGATAGCAACGGTGCTTTCCCAGATAATGGTCTGCGGTCTGACCCTATGGTTTTTCCGTGGACATTACAAAAAGCAAAGCTTGAGGCTGGAGTTTCTTTGGCGGTTTGACGGGGAAAGGAAAAGGCAGCTTCTGGAAATTTTATGTCCTATTATCGTATGTGAGTTTTTTTGGAGTCTGGGAGAAAACGTATATACGGCAATTTACGGGAATATAGGAACGGATGCCTGTGCAGCGATGACTCTTACCATACCGGTGCAGACATTGCTGATTGGGGCATTAAGCGGATTGTCACAGGCGGCCGGAATTATCATCGGGAAAGCGTTGGGGGCAGGAGAGTATGAGAGGGCATACGGGGAATCCAAAAAGCTTATGCTGTATGGACTGTGCGGTTCCCTGCTGCTGTCCGCTGTTCTTTTGGCTACAAGGAAATATTATGTACAGATTTATGAAGTGGAACCGGAGGTAAGACGGATGGCATATGAGATTCTGACGGTTTTTGCGGCAGTTTCTCCGGTGAAGGTGCAGAATATGATAACAGGGGGCGGAATTATCCGAAGCGGCGGGAAAACAAAGTATGTTATGTGCATTGATTTTATCGGCACATGGTTTTTTGGCGTGCCGCTGGGGCTGCTGGGAGCTTTTGTATGGAAACTGCCCATTGCATATGTTTATTTTTTGCTGTCTATGGAAGAATGCATACGGCTTGGGATTACGCTGGATGTATTTAAAAAAAGAAGGTGGATGAGGACTATTTAGGTGGATGAAAAGATAGAAAAATACAGAAAAAGACAATAGCAGTTGATTTTATTGTAGCAATAGATTATTATGGAAGCAATATAAATCTGCTTATGCCTTGGATGAATGAGCTGCTCTTATGAGCTGCTCTCATACCGGAAAAGGTATAGGGAGGAGGAGCTCATGGAAAATGGAAGTAACGCATGGAAAGGGGAGTTGACGGAAGGCGGCCAGGAACTGGGAGCGGATAAGAAGAAAATAGAGAAAGAGGAACTGTGGGATATCATTACGTTCCGGCAGGGAGAGACCTTTTATACGGCAAAAGGACTGCCCTTTACGTATACGGTAAAAGGCGGCGAGCTTTTTTCGGACAGAAAGAAAAAATCTATAACACGTGCTACCTTTGAGCAGGCATATCAAAAGATACAGCAGGATACGGAGGGCAGGATTACCGGACCAAAGAGTCTGGGATGTTTTGGAGCGCCTTATGTATGGGCAGTTTTTAAGGCGTTGGGACTGGTGTAAAGAGAAAGATGTTTAAGGAGGGGGAAGGAACAAGAAAAAGGAATGTAATAGGAAAGCCGGTAAGAGAATTTACGGGTTTTATAAGCGGACAGCAAAAATAGGCGAAAGCTTCACACACGTCATGAACGGCAGTGCAGACAATCTAAAAATTTTTTTTGGTTTATCAATTTTTTCCCATACTTATTATACTTTAATCGAATAGAAGACTTTGGGGTTCCGTAATATTTTCAGGGAAAACAGTCCGCTTTGCCGGATTTGACTTTCAGTGTCCGATGGATTATGATAAAAAATGAAAGTCTGGCAGTAAAGAAGGTGGGTTTGATTGAAAAAGAAACGGGGAATCGTTGCAAAGTTTCTGGCAGTATGCCTGCCGATATGGATATGGGCGGCAGCTTTGAATATTGTTTATGCGGCTTCCGGAGATGGAAGAGAACAGATGGAAGCTGGGGAAGTACAGGAGTCAGAAGAGCCCAAAGAAGGACAGACTGCATTGGAAGGCATGGAAGAAGCGCAGAAGTATATGGAATACCAACGGCGTCTGGAAGAAATCGAGTATCAGAACGATATTGCCGGGCGGGGCTTTTGCGTGATAGAGGAACAGATTTTTCCCATTGAGATGGGGCAGTATGGGGAAGTGTTTTTTATTCCTGCATTTGATGAGGATTACAACCGGCTGATTCTGCTGTTTGCAGATTCGGAGGGAAAAATTTTATATAAAACCGAGCAGCTGGAAACAAACAGCACGGAGAGGGGAAAGATGGTGCAGCCGAACCAGAGTATTTCCGCGGTTTCTTTTCAGGATTTGAATGGGGACGGATTGATGGACATTGTGCTGATTACTTCCTGCGTGAATGAGGAGGGAAGCTATGCCGGGAAAATGTATAAGGTAGGGGATGTCTTGTTTCAGAGCAAGGAGGGAACAGGCTTTTACCGGGATTACCGGATTTCGGATAAAATCAACCGTTTCAGCATGAATAAAAGTATAGAGCTGATTGTTTCTTTTGTGCGGGACGGAAATTCCACAGAATTTTTATACACCGCATCCACCTTGGATGAGCTGCAGGCTGACGGGCTGAGGATTATTTCGGAACAGTGTTATTTCAGAAATTTTGAGAAGCTGGGAAGGCTCCAGGTGGTACCGGGCGTATACAGCATAGCGGACTATGATGTTTTTATGATTTATCTGGTGAATGAGCAGGGGAATATTGTATGGAGCCTGCAGCCTATGGGGGAATACGATAATTTATATGCATTAAAAGGAATCAACTGCAGGGATATTGACGGTGACGGCCTGAAAGACATTGTGGTGCTGGCACGCTACAGCTATGAAGGAAGCGGGCATGAGTTAATTGTAAAAAGCGATTACTCTATTTATTACCAGAGAACAGGCGGCTTTTCGGCAGATACGGAGATAAAAGGCAGCTATCCGGTCAATGATGAGGATACGATGGAGGAACTGGTAGAAAAGGCACGTGCTTATTGGGGGTGGAAATCAGAGAAATGATACGGATACTTATTGTGGATGACGAAAAACCGATTTGCGACTTGATAGATTTGAATCTGTCTTCGGCAGGGTACAGCTGTATTTCGGTACAGGATGGGCTGGAGGCGCTTGGCATGATTGAAAATGAGAATTTTGACCTGATTCTTCTGGATATTATGCTGCCGGGGGCTGACGGCTATGATATTATGGAATACATCCGCCCGTTGGGAATTCCGGTTATTTTTATTACCGCAAAGCATGAGGTGAAAGACCGGGTAAAAGGACTGAAGCTGGGGGCGGATGATTATCTTGTAAAGCCTTTTGATGTGGTGGAGCTGGTTGCCCGGGTGGAAGCGGTGCTGCGCCGGTACAATAAGACGGAACAGACGCTGACGGCCGGGGATGTGGTAGTGGATGTGGAAGCCCGCAGGGTGACAAAGAACGGAAAACCGGTAGTGTTAACCAATAAGGAATTCGGGCTTTTGCTTCTTTTTATGAAAAATAAAAATGTTGCGTTGTTCCGGGAAAAACTTTACGAGACCGTCTGGGAAGGCGAATACTTTGGGGACAGCCGTACGTTGGATTTGCATGTGCAGCGTCTGAGAAAAAAACTGGGATGGGAACATAATCTGGTGGCGGTATATAAAGTGGGATACCGTTTAGAGGTACCGCAATGAAATTTTCATTAAAGCTTTTGCTGTGGACTATCATTATTATGGCAGTAGCGTTAGGCTTCAGCGGATATTATTTTGTAAATTATGTATTTGAAACATCGCTGGCAAGGGAAGTAGGGCAGGCACTGGATGAAAACAGTATCTTAAGCTTTGCCTTTGAAACCGCTGCCCTTAATGTACCGGCAAAATATAATGTGCTGCAGGATAATACGGTAGAAGAGATTGCCTCTAATCTGGAAAAGGGAGGGAATAGTGCCAGCCGGCTTATAAGAATATCCGATGAAGAGCAGAATGTGCTGTATGTAAGCGATGGTTTCGAAGCGGATAATGCGCTTTTGGAGGAAACGGATGCGAATACAAAAACTTACCGGATTATAAAGATGGCGGAAGGTTATTACGTGCAGACCGGTGTCGTAGTAAATACTATGAACCGAATCCTGCATCTGGAAACTATGAGGGATATTTCGGATGTTTTCAGGGAGCGGGAGCTGGGCTTTTCGGTATACCGGAGAGTAACCGTTCTTATGCTGATAGCAGGAACGGTAATGATGAATCTGATTGCTTCCTGGCTGACCAAGCCTATCCGGCTGCTGACGAGAGCTACAAAAAGGATGGCGGCAGGGGACTATTCATATAGGGCAAGACAGGTAAGCAGGGATGAGCTGGGACAGCTTACAAAAGACTTCAACCATATGGCAAATGCTTTGGAGAAGAATATCGAAAAGCTGGAAGAGGAAATTCAGGACAGGGAAAATTTCGTGGCAGCTTTTGCCCATGAGCTGAAAACTCCGCTGACGGCTATTATCGGTTATGCGGACATGCTGCGCTCCCACAAACTGGATGAGGAGAAAAGCTTCATGTCGGCGAACTATATTTATACGGAGGGAAAGCGGCTGGAGGCGATGGCGTTCCGGTTATTGGATATCATTGTTACAAAAAAGAATGAGGCGGAATTCCAGAAGGTTTCTGCAGAAGAACTTTTCTTATATCTGGAAAATATGTTTGAGGGCAGCAGGCAGCAGCTCGTGTATCAGTATGAAAAAGGAACGGTGTGGGCAGAAGTGAATCTGCTCAAAACGGTATTAATTAATCTGATAGACAATGCATGTAAGGCATCGGAACCGGAAGGAGTGATAGAAGTAAAAGGAAAACGGACGGAGGCCGGATACTGTTTTGAAATAAGAGATTATGGCGTGGGAATTCCAAAGGAGGAGCAGAAAAATGTAGTAAAGGCCTTTTATATGGTAGACAAGTCCCGTGCCAGAAGCAAGAACGGGGCAGGGCTTGGTCTGGCTCTTTGTGCGGAAATTCTGGAACTTCACGGCAGCAGCCTGCAGATAGAAAGTGAACCGGGAAAAGGAACAAGCATTTGTTTTACTTTGCCTGACCGGGGAGAGGAGGGAGCGTATGAAAACCATAAGGGATAGGCTTGCCGGATGGAAGGGCTGGTCTATGGAAAAGAATACGCTGACTGTCTGCTTCCTTGGTTTTACGGTATTGGTGATTGCGGCGTCTGTCTGGGGACCGGAAGCACTGGCGGAATATCAGGACGGAAGAATATTAAACGAAACCCATCTGGAGGAAGTGGAAACGGCAGGGGAGGGATACCGTTATACATTGAACGGTAACGAAAGATTATATATTCTTTCCCAATGCTTAAACAGCCAGACACTTCCGGAAAGCGAACAGAATGCATGGACAAGGAGCAACGGGGCGGAGACGGGCTATCAGGAACTGGAAGGAACCTATGCATTTGTGGTAAACCATAGAGGTCCTTCTGGAGAGGAAATTACAGACGAAGAAATATACGGAATCTGCAACAGCGGTCTTGATATGCTGAAGGAGGCAGGGATTCTGCCGGAAAATGTGAAGAATGTGGAGAAAGCATCTTATGATGCGGTGCTGTATTCGGCAATTGATGTGCTGGAACCGAGGAATAATGTGGCAGTCTGGAAGCTGAGCCTTTCTAACAGCCAAAAAAATGCCAATAAGGAGAACCGCCTGATTGATGCTTATATAGATGCGGACAGCGGTAAGCTTTATGAATTTTATATCAGGACATCCATTGCCTGGGAGGATGTGGATGCTGATGAAATTATAAATAAATGGAGCAATTATATGGGAATCAGCCTTCCCCAGCCCTATGAGTCGGTGAACCCGCTTCTGGAAACGACGCCGTATTTTAAAAAATATGTGTTTTCCGGTATGGGCGGCGGAAGTACGGTAGTGACGGTGGGGTTTTACGAAGGAATCAATGAATTATTTTTAAAAATTTCAAAATGATGCAATTATGATGCAACAATGATGATATTTTGATGCAGCCCTTGTGTAATCTATTTCTTGACAATGGTCAGGAAAGGCGGATTATGCAAGGGCATTTTCCGTGTCGTGTGAAAGCTGGAAGGGAGCATCGGAATATGTACAGAAGAATATCATATGAGCAAATGATGAAGAGAGAAGCGCAGAGGAGAAGGAGGATTAAATTTGTCTGCGGATTGCTTATGACAGCAGTGGCCGTTGGGGCATCGCTGGCTCTGGCCGTACAGACATTGGCGGCGCCGGAAAACCCGGATGTGGAAGCGGAAGCGAATGCAAAAGAGGAACCGGAAAATATGGCAGAAACCATATCCGGCAATGTGGCTGTGCCGGAAGAAATAGAAAAGGAACCGGGAGTGCCGCTGGTGGTCATTGACCCGGGGCACGGGGGAGAAGATGAAGGCTGTTCGAAGGAAGGCATATGGGAAAAGGATATTAATCTGGCAATCGGGAAGATTGCCGCGGATAAACTGGGACGCATGGGCTATCGGGTTATTATGACGCGGGAAGACGATACCTATGTGGCGAAGGAAGAGCGGGTGGAGAATGCCAATGTATATGGTGCGGATATTTACGTCAGCATACATCAGAATATCTTTGAAAACGGGGACGTGGAAGGAATTGAAACATGGTATACCGGGGAGGAAAGCAGAAAGCTGGCACAGTTAATCCATCGGGAAACTATAAAAAGTACGGGAGCGGTTGAAAGGGAGCTAAGAGGAGATTCGGAATTTCATGTGACGGCAGAAACGGAAATGCCTTCCTGCCTGATTGAAACGGGATTTTTATCCAATCAGGGAGAGCGGGAGAGATTATCGGGAGCGGAGTACCAGCAGCAGGTGGCAGAAGGGATTGTTCAGGGCATTGAGCTTTACTTTCATCCGAAAACTATGTATCTGACCTTTGATGACGGGCCGTATGCGGAAAATACGGGAAGAGTACTAGAGATATTAAAGACCAGAAATATCAAGGCTACCTTCTTTTTGGTGGGAGAGAATGTGGAGAAAAACCCGGATATGGCAAGGCGGATTGTGGAAGAAGGGCATACCATAGGGATTCATTGCTATAGCCATGATTATGAAAAAATATATGAAAGTGTAGACAGCTATGTACAGGATTTTGAAAAAGCTTATCAGGTAATTAAGGATACTACAGGGGTGGATGTGAAATTTTTCCGTTTTCCGGGCGGAAGCGTAAATGCATACAATAAGGCGGTATGTAAGGATATTGCAGAAGAGATGACAGAAAGAGGGTTTATCTACTTCGACTGGAATGCCAGTCTGGAGGATGCGGTAAAGAATCCGGAACCGGAGCTGCTGATTGCCAATGCAAGGGAATCCGCTATGGGAAGACAGAACGTGGTAATGCTGGCTCATGATGTGGTTTATGCTACCGGAATATGTTTGAATGATTTACTGGATGAAATGCCGGAATACGAAGTGAAAGTATTGACAGAGGAGACGGAACCGGTGCATTTTAGAATGGAGTAAACAATATAATAGCTGCAGCCCGGCCGGAATAAAGGCAGGGCTGCAGCCGTTTGTGACAGCTATCCTTCGCTGCGTATGACCCCGCAGCCGATTTTTTCTCCGGAATCGCCGGCCGGCTGTGTGGTAAAATCATCCCGGCCGGAATGGATGATAACGGATTTTCCTATAATATCATCAATGGTAAAGCGTTTGTCATAAAAGACAGTCCAGGCATATCCCTGGTTTCCCAGCAGGGGAACCATATCGCCTGCATGTGCCGGATGAAAAGAATCAGAAGGGTTAAAGTGTCCTCCGGTTTTTTCAAAAGAACCGGAGCAGTCGCCGTTTTCATGAATGTGCATCGCGTAAAAGTCGGAAGAGCCTTGAGTAGCGATATTGGGCAGCCCAAATATTTCGGCTTCCACCAAAACGCCGTCATAAGGTGTGCGGTAAAATTTGACGAGCCCGCTTAACTCGGAATAGGCACCTTTTCCGGTCACCCATGCTACGGCAGCAGGGCAGTTTTTTTCTAATATCCGGACAAATGTCAGCCGAGGGGTAAATTGATACATACCGTACCTCTTTATATAGAAAACTTTTTATTAGTATATGCGCGGCGGAAAAAGGGGTGATAGACTCTGCCTTGCCGGACTGGAACACTGCTATGCTAACCGGATACGGAAGGGAGATTCGTTAAGTTGTTGCTTTCCGAACCGTCGGGCAGAGACTTTAAATATTCCGTATCTTTCCGGTGGGCAATGCCGACTCCTTTTATTCCGCCTTCCCGTGCCAGATTGACACCTTCTTGTTTTGAGACGGTGGAACCGTCTGAAAGCTGGTAGCCGGTCACCCGGCCGCTGTTTTTGACCAGACCGGTAATTTCTTTGGCATTGCTTTTGGGACTGGGGATATCATCCAGCGTATTCCGCGCCAAAGCATCGTTTAAGGTGTCTTTGTCTGTGTTTTTCATATTGTGTTGCCTCCTTTTGGGTATAATAAGAATTAGATGATTGTTAAAATTTAAATGGTCTCAGTTCCATGGCACAAAAAGGAT
>DNJW01000037.1:10696-12608 GCA_003488965.1 Lachnospiraceae bacterium
TCAGAATATTCAGCAAGGTTATTGGTTTTGTGATTTTGCAATTGGGGGAGCAGTTTATAGTTTGTCCGGGGAGGGAAAAATATATTCGCAGATGTGGAGTGGATATGGTATAATGGAAAATGCGCAAATGGGCGCGGCGGTTAATTGCATTATATATTTTGTTTTTAGGGAGGGAGTTGGATGAATAGGATTCCGAAGCTTGAGCGGGGGCTTGTTATTTATGAGACGCGGAGGCTGATTGGCGCTGTAGGAGGGACGGCTCTTTATGCGGTGGGGATGAATCTGTTTGTGGTTCCTCATGGTCTGTATACGGGAGGACTGATGGGTATCTGTCAGGTAATCCGTACGCTGCTGATACGGTATGCGGGACTTCCGCTGGAGAATTTTGATATTGCTGGATTGATTTATTATGTTTTTAATATTCCGTTGTTTATTATAGCGATGAAAAAGCTGGGAAGGATATTTTTTACGAAAACATTGGTGTGTGTTACGGCGATGTCTTTTTTTCTGTTTGTTGTAACGGTGCCCAAGGTGCCGATTATGGAGGACTTGTTGGCATCTTGCCTGATTGGCGGTATTTTATGCGGTGCGGGAATCGGTATTTCTTTAAAGATGGGAAGTTCTGACGGCGGCACGGATGTCCTTGGTATACTGCTGATACGGTGGAAAAAGGATTTCAGTGTGGGAAAGGTAAATTTGATTGTGAATATTGCCTTATATTCGGTATGCCTTTTCCTGTTTGATGTGCAGACAGTGATTTATTCTTTAATTTATGCGTCTGTCAGCGCTTTTGCGGTGGACAAGGTACATTCCCAGAACATTAACGTGGAAGTAAATATCATTACCAAAAATGCTTGTACAGAAATGGAACAGGAAATTTTCCAGAAGCTGGAAAGAGGGATTACCACATGGAAAGCCCTGGGGGCTTATACCGATGAAAACACGGAAGTGCTTTATACGGTAGTTTCCAAGTATGAGGTCGGCAGATTAAAGCATATTATCAGAAAATACGACCCCAACGCTTTTATTGTCGTAAACGAGGGTGTCAATGTGGACGGTCATTTTCTGAAGAAACTGTAGGTATTAGGAGCTGGCCGTATGGGCCAGCTCCTGTTAGTGATATATAGAATCTGTTTCATAAGCCGGTTCATTGGTTAAATGCATTCCTAATCTGCGGAAGGTTTTTTCGTCTACAGAGGAAAGAATTACCGTGGAATGCACTTCGCATTCTTTCAGCTTAGGCAGCTGGGCAAGAGCCAGTTTGGCGTTGCTGTCAGAGGCGGCGCTGATAGATAAGGCAATAAGGATTTCATCCGTATGGAGCCTTGGATTGCGGCTGCCCAGGTAGTTTGTTTTTAATGCCTGAATAGGTTCAATGGCGGCTCTTGAAACCAGATGGAGGTTATGGTCAATGCCGCCCAGCGTTTTTAAGGCGTTGAGCAGAACCGCAGCAGAGGCGCCTAAAAGGTCGGAGGTTTTTCCGGTGACGATTTGTCCGTCAGGCAGCTGGATGGCGGCTGCCGGATGTCCAGTATTTTCCTGACGCATCATGGCAGCGGGAATGACTTTGCGGTCTTCGCTGGTGATAGAAGCCTGCTTCATCAGAAGTTCCAGCTTGTATACGGTTTCTTTGGAACCTATCACATCTTTTTTCTGGTCATATAACGCCTGATAATAGCGGCGGATAATTTCCTGTTTGGAAGCTTTCCTGCACACTTCGTCATCGACGATACAGTTTCCGGCCATATTAACGCCCATATCAGTAGGGGATTTATAAGGGCTGCTGCCGAGAATCTGTTCGAATATAGCATTCAGTACCGGGAATATTTCGATATCCCGGTTATAATTTACAGTGGTTTCTCCGTAGGCATCCAGATGAAAAGGGTCTATCATATTGACGTCGTTCAGGTCG
>DNJW01000037.1:12907-13496 GCA_003488965.1 Lachnospiraceae bacterium
ATTGACGTCGTTCAGGTCGGCGGTAGCAGCTTCATAGGCGATGTTGACCGGATGGCGCAAAGGCAGATTCCAGATAGGGAAGGTTTCAAATTTAGCGTAGCCTGCTTTAATTCCTCTTTTGTGTTCATGGTACAGCTGGGAAAGACAAGTAGCCATTTTGCCGCTTCCCGGACCGGGGGCTGTAATTACTGCCAATGGTCTTGTCGTTTCAATATAGTCATTTTTCCCATAACCTTCATCGCTGACGATGTGACCTATATTGCTGGGATAACCTTCGATAATATAATGAAGATAGGATTTGATACCCAGAAGGGATAGGCGCTTGCGGAAATGGTCAGCGGCAGGCTGGCCGGAATACTGGGTAATGACCACGCTTCCTACGTATAAATCCATGGAACGGAAAGCATCAATTAAACGGAGCACATCCATATCATAGGTTATGCCCAGGTCACCGCGTATTTTATTTTTCTCAATGGCGTCGGCACTGATAGCGATAATAATTTCGGCTTGTTCTTTCAACTGGAGAAGCATTTTCAGTTTGCTGTCCGGCTGAAATCCGGGAAGTACCCGGGAGGCATGGTAGTCGTCA
>DNJW01000037.1:13796-14171 GCA_003488965.1 Lachnospiraceae bacterium
ACCCGGGAGGCATGGTAGTCGTCAAATAATTTGCCTCCGAATTCCAGATATAATTTATTGTCAAACTGGGAGATCCTTTTTCTTATATGTTCTGACTGTAATTTTAAATAGGCATCGTTGTCAAATCCAATATTCATTGTATATTTACTCCATTTTTTTGTGTGTTTTGCTTGCAGCGGCAATAAAGCCTTTAAAGAGCGGATGAGGGCGGTTGGGCCTTGATTTCAGCTCCGGATGAGCCTGGGTTGCTATAAAAAAGGGATGTTCCGGTATTTCGCACATTTCTACAATCCGCCCGTCGGGAGAGAAACCGGATAATTTCATACCGTATTCTGTCAATACTGCCCTGTAGTCGTTGTTGACTTCATAGCGGTG
>DNJW01000037.1:14451-14811 GCA_003488965.1 Lachnospiraceae bacterium
GTCGTTGTTGACTTCATAGCGGTGCCGGTGCCGTTCGCAAATAGTCTCTTCTCCATACAGACTGTATGCTCTGGAGGTCTTGTCCAATACACAAGGGTAGGAGCCCAGGCGCAAGGTGCCGCCGATGTCTTCTACGCCGTTCTGGTCAGGCATAAGGGCGATTACGGGGTGTGTGGTATGAGGGTTCAGCTCTACACTGTGGGCATCATGATAGCCCACTACATTTCTTGCATATTCCACAATGGAAAGCTGCATTCCGAGACAAAGCCCGAGAAAGGGGATGCCATGTGTTCTTGCATAAGTAATGGCATGGATTTTTCCCTCGATTCCTCTGTCTCCAAAACCGCCGGGAACGAGGAT
>DNJW01000037.1:15102-15262 GCA_003488965.1 Lachnospiraceae bacterium
TCCAAAACCGCCGGGAACGAGGATGCCGTCTGCGTTATGTAAAATTTCTTCCGCATTTTCAGAAGTTACGGTTTCAGAATCAACCCATTGAATATTCACTGTGACGCGGTTGGAAATGCCGCCGTGCTTTAAAGCTTCTACAACACTGATATAAGCATCA
>DNJW01000037.1:15576-15978 GCA_003488965.1 Lachnospiraceae bacterium
TACAACACTGATATAAGCATCATGAAGCTGGATATATTTTCCTACAAGGGCAATAGTGATTTCTCCGGAGGGAGAACGTAGAGCTTCTACCATACTGCTCCAGTCGGTAAGATTTGGTTCCGGGCAGGGTAAATGGAGACATTCGCAGGCAACTTGTGCTAAATGCTCTTTTTCCATTGCCAAAGGGGCTTCATATAAGTATTCCACATCAAGGTTCTGAAGCACATGGTTATTCGGTACATTACAGAATAGGGCAATTTTGTCTTTGATGCTCTGGTTTAAGGGATATTCGCTTCGGCATACAATAATATCGGGACGGATTCCCATGCCCTGCAGTTCTTTTACGCTGGCCTGCGTAGGCTTGGTTTTCATTTCCTGAGAGGCGCGCAGATATGGAATCAG
>DNJW01000361.1:0-7927 GCA_003488965.1 Lachnospiraceae bacterium
CTGCCGTATTTTGGCAGCTTACGTACCGTTACGGTAATCGCAGAGCGAAAGCGCGTCTGTGTTGGAATATACAAGTTGCACAATGACAAGTGCACAATCACTGTGTTCCACAATTATCTATTATCACCCCTTCGGAACAAAACCCTCAAAAATAAACAAATCAAAATCCTTCTTTCTGGCATCCAGCTCCTTCTGGCTTTTTATCGTCCATGCCACTGCCAGATTCCGGTACAGTTTTTTGCAAATCTGTCTCGATAAGGTCCAGTAATATTTATGGTTATATGCAACAAAATCCGGTTTTGTAATAAAATTCAAAAGCATATGTTCCAGCAGAAAATATAAAAGTCCTTTCAATCCTTCTTCTTGTAAAAAAGCATCCGAAAGCTGTCCCCGCATAACATGGTTCCGGTTATTTCTATACCATATTAATGCCAAAGGATTAAAAGACTCTATACAATATACTCCCTGATAGGCACTCAATATTTTATCCGCCAAGGGACAGACGGAAATATCCGTCCACTCTACTTTCAGTTCTACAATCAAAGGAACCCTGCCATCCACCATTTCCAGAAAATCTTCCAGCCGGGGAATCTTTTCCGAGGATTTATATAAGGAAAATTCCCTCAATTCCTCATATGTATAATCGCAGACCTTTCCTTCCCTGCCGCATACCCGTTTCAAAGTAAAATCATGGAAAATAACCGGAACCTTGTCCTTGGAAAGCTGTACATCCAGCTCAATCCCGTACCCGTTTTCCACTGCTTTTTGAAAAGCTTTCATAGAATTTTCCGGTGCATCTCCTTCATTGTCATGTAAACCCCTATGGGCATACAAGACTCCCTGAAAGGGAGTCTTGTCCGGTTTATGAGTCATCCGCGGCATAATTGCTAAAAAATATAAAATAACCACTACTGCCACAATGTATACAATCACTGTCATTTTTATACCTCATGTCCGCTTTGGCGGACTCAAAATCAATTCACCTTTGTACTTTAAATTTCATCTTATACCAGCCGGTCCTTAATCATCCACATCAAAATTCTCCAGCATATCCTTCTTTTTCTCCGGCTTGGAGTCCCCATGATGCACCTGCAGCATTGTTACAAAAGCCAATGCCGAAAATAGGAATGCGTACGGAAACAGCGACCGGTAAGAAACATTTTCCAGAAGAAATCCCGACAGAACCGGCGTAAATATCTGTGCGGCCATGGAAAATGTATAGTATGTCCCTGTAAACTTCCCTATGTCGCAGCCCTTGCTCATCTCCACAATCATCGGATAGGAGTTGACGTTAATGGCCGCCCAGCCCACGCCGATGGCCGCAAAAGCAATATTAATCAGCGGGTGATATGCCCCCACAAATATCGCCGCAAAATAGCAAAGGCTCATCAGCACAATTCCGGCTAAAATCGTCTTTTTCCTTCCCACGCGGCTGGCAATGTTTCCAATCGGTATATAACTGCAGATAGCCGCTACCGTGGCTACCATCAGGCAGTCGGCAAAGCTTCCGCCCTCCATATGCCAGACCACCCTTGTATATCTGGAAAATGCCGTAGTTACCGCGTTATAAGCCGTAAACCACAAGAAAATGGACAACAGAAGAAAAATCATGCTCCGCTTCACCTCTTTCGGCATTACCGTCTTTTCCTCCGCTATGCCCGAAAGAAATTCCCCTGAAGAAGTATCCTTTTCTTTCTGCCTGCCCGCTTCCAAAAGGCGTTCTTCCTCCGCCATCTGCCCCGCAATTTTTTTCTCGTTCACTGCAGCAAAGAGTATCACTACCGCTATCACCATCAGACCGCCGATACTGAGAAACAAAGGAAGATAATCCGGTCTGTCCCCTGTCCCTACAAGCATCTTTATCATAATCAGGGCATATACCCCTCCCACTGCTCCCATCAGGTTAATCACCGCATTTGCTTTACTCCTCAGACGGTTCGGCGTCAGGTCCGGCATCAGCGCCACCGCCGGAGACCGGTACAGCCCCATAGAAAGCAGCAGCAAAAACAAAACCACAAGAAACATCATCAGATTCTGCTTTCTGTCCGCCGCCGAAAGCAACATCAGAAAAGTCACTGCAAACAGCGTGCCGCCTATGATAAAGGGCATTCTCTTGCCTATTTTTGTATCCGCCTTGTCCGACAAAGTACCAAACAGGGGCAAGAGAAAAATTGCCAGCACATTATCCATCGCCATCAGTGCCCCGGTCAGCGTTTCACCTAAATGAAAGGTATTTTGCAGCATCAGCGGGATAATGCTGTCATACATCTGCCAGAAACCTGAGATGGACAGAAATGCCAGCCCGATAAAAAAAGTTCTCTTATAGTTTAATTTCATTCAAATATCCATATTCCTTTCTCTTACCATGATGCCCCGGTAATTGCTGTATTGTCTGATTCCTGCTTTAGTATAGCATTTATTGGGGCGCTTCACAAGCGTCGCGGGAAGAATTTTAGGGCGGTTCATTTTTTTATCGGGCAAGTCCGCCCGGCCGGGAACAGGTTCCTCCGTCGCCCCGCTCCCGCTCCACAAAAAGCGTAGCAGTACTAGGTTCGAAAAAACCTCACCAAGTACTGACGCTTTTTAAGGGGCTCCTTGAGGAACCTATTCCCAGCCGGGCTACTGTACTGATATAAAGCAAATAATGAGAAGAACACCTTATTAATACATCTTACAGTATTAAAAACTCCTCTTATACTAATGTACGTTTAGGTAATTGCGAAACTCAAAGTTGTGAGAATATTCTGACAATATATTCCCCGAAACTCCAAATGTGCCGAACATCCCACCAGACCCAATAGGGCAAAATCATGTCGGCGATAGCGCCTCCATGATTTATGGTTCTGGTTCCATGGCACAGAAAGGAGTTTCATGGAATATATTGTCAGAATATTCAGCAAATTTATTGGTTTCGCAATTGGCTATAATGTACGTTATACTTCGCCCTATCATTAAACGAATACGCAGCTGCCTATTCCTCCAGCTCTATCCCTGCCGCCTCTCTTGCCTGTGCGCCCGTTTCTCCGGAAAGGACTTTTGCCAGCACATGGGCGAGGGGCTCGCAGGCATTCATAATTTCCTCCACGGTATTGGTCTGTGCGCCCAGCTCTATCAGCATGCATTTTTCCTTTAAATGCATATTGTAGCGGTATGCCTTTAAGTAAAGCCGCCTTGCCAGACCGGGATAATATTCGTTGCAGGCAACCTGTGCCTGAAAGGAAAACGCCAGGTTATCGTCCACATAGGGATTTTCCAGATAGGAAATGTCCCCGTTTTTTCTTGTTCTGCTCAAACCGTTGAAAAACATAAACTGGGCCGTGGGTCTTCCCTGCAGATTTACCATCAGTTTCCGCCCCTCCGCCACCGCATCCCTGTGCAAATCAATCACTACCTCAATGGAAGGGTTTTCGGCAAGTATCTGCTCAATTGCAGGAAGCGAATTGGAATAGGCATAATCTCTTGCCTCCACGTCATACTGCCCCGTATGATGCAGTACGTTAAATCCGTATTTCTCCGTCAATATCCGGGCCAGACGCTCCCCTGCCCCGACAATTGTGGTAGACGTATCCCCTTCTACCGAATCCGCAAACGCTTCCTGGGAATGGGTATGATAAATTAATATCTGCGGCTGGCTGGCATCACCTTTTACCGACATATCCTTTCCCAACAGATTTTCCAGATTCAGCTGCTCGTCCGTAATTGAGGTAGTACTGTCTATGGCATAAAAGGCGGATACAATATCATCATATTCCCTTAAGCTTCCCCAGTCATATTCATAGCTTTTCTGCTGGGCTTTCTGGAATTCCTCACCCGGCCCGCTTTCCTCCTGCTCTTCCTCTTCCCTTGCTTCCTCCTCTTCCTTTTGATTCCTTTCGCTGTAGGAATTGTTTTCCTCCCTCATTGCCTTTTCCAAATCCCCGTCTATATGAAGCGCATCGTCACCGTATTCCAGGGAACCGTCTTCCACTCCCTTCCGGTCCTCATCGGTTCCCTCCTGACGGATTAACAAATCATAAGTATTCTCGTCTTCTATGCTGATCTGCTGCGTTTCCTGTCCGCCGCTGTATTTATAAATGGGCAGCGCTGACAGAAGCATTTCTTTTACCAGCTCCAAAGGATGCCTATGTATCTCTTCCTCCTCTTCCATAAAGGAAAAAACAGGCATATAGATGCTGTTCATCTGTTCCTGCATCCATGCGGCTGCCCTTTTGTAAAAACCTTCCTCCTCCGCCTCATCCCCGGACGGACGCATGGAAACCAGGGCACAAAAAACTGCCGTCCCTGCAAGAACTGCCGCGCCGCCGGTTATTATTTTCCGTTTTCGCTTTATTGTTTTATCCTTATTTCCGGTATACACCCCATCACCTCTTTATACGTACAGAAACTGTACTAGGCAATTATATGCCGGAAATGATTTTATAATTCCAATGCCTCGTTAATCGCATCGCATATAATATGGCTGATTTGTTTTACCTGATAGTCCACGTCCTTGCTCGTCACATACATATTGTTCAGCTCTGTCAGATTGGCCGGAGCCTTGTCAGCCAGAGCATCGTTAACGATTGTAGCAGCATCCACCACAGTAGGAACGCCGATTGCAATCACTGGTACTTCCAGACTGTCCTTTGTCAGCGCATTTCTATGGTTTCCCACTCCCGAACCCGGATGAATTCCCGTATTGGTAATCTGTATCGTACGGTTTAACCTTTTTGTTGACCGCGCTGCCAGTGCGTCCACTACAATAACCACATCCGGCTTGGTCTGTTCTACCACGCCCTTTATAATTTCCGCGCTTTCCATTCCCGTCTTTGCCATTACCCCGGGAACGATACTGCTTACCATATGCATGCGGGGTTTGTTGTATGCTGCTTTTCCGTATTCTTTTACCACATGCCTTGTAATAAACAAATTGTCCGCCACATTCGGTCCCAATGCATCCGCAGTCACATCCCGGTTCCCCAGCCCCACAATCAGTACGGACTGCTCCTTTTCCGCATCCGGTATAATATCTTTCAGCTGTTTTGCCAGTTCCGAAGAAATTTCCTGATGGTAATCCTCTTCCGGTTCCACCATTCCCGGCGCCTCCAGCGTCACATAGGTTCCCATAGGTTTCCCCATGGCTTTTGCACCGTTTTTTGTCTCTATGATTACTCTTGTAACCTTGATTTCATTTTTTTCGTCATAGGACTCTTCCACCCTGACTCCGCGGATGCCGTCCTCCGATTCCCTGATACTTTCCCTTGCCTCTAAGGCCAAATCCGTTCTTACCTGAAAACAACTCATCTGTCCGCTCCCAAACCTTTTCTTTGTTTAATTTATGCAGGCTAAAAAATAATTGCTTCAAAAACTTCTACAGAAGAATTTCTGTCAGAAAACTTCTGTTCAGAAAACTTCTGTTCAGCAGCCATATATCGTTCCTCATAGCATTGCTGCTACATATTTTTTGCAGAAATAAGCAAAATATGTATTGACATGCAGAAAGTCTTACTCTACAATAATATGCGTATGTTTGCATTAAAACGTCCGTGTCCGCATTTAATGAAACATCCCGTAAAACTGATGAAATAATCACAATAGGAGGTGTGGGTCTTGGCTAACATCAAATCTGCAAAAAAAAGAATTCTGGTAAACAGAACCAAAGCTGAAAGAAACAAAGCAATCAGGTCCGGTGTTAAGACGGCTTTCAAAAAAGTTCATGCTGCAATCGAAACAAACGACAAAGATGCTGCAGCTGCTGCTTTAAGAGCTGCTACTTCAACCATGAACAAAGCAGTGACAAAAGGCGTGTATCATAAAAATACCGCTTCCAGGAAAGTTTCCCGTCTTGCTCAGGCTGTGAATAAAATGGCTTAAAAAACAACATAGAATGAGAAGCAGGCAAAACCCTCCATACCGTCATGTGGAGGGTTTTTTTATCTGCTATGGCCTCCGCCGCCATGATGGCCGCCGTGGCTTCCGCCTCCTCCGCCGCCTCCATGACCGCCGCCGCTGTTTCTTTCAATATGCCTTTTTGTTACGATTTTATTTATAAAAACATCCTCTTTTCTGTACATCTGCGGACTGCCGTTTACGTAGGTAGTCGGTACCACCGTCCTGCTTCCTTTTTTATAACTCCAGTGAAGAACGGCAAAAACAAACATCGAAAGCGCCGCTGCCGCTGCCGGAAGCCAATACGGCAGATACATCGTGCACAAACCGCTCCCTGCCATATCGTGATAAAAGCCATTGATATACGTTTTATAGGCCCGGTATGAATTTTTCTCTATGTAACGGTATACATTATCCAGCAGATGGTCAATCCGTGCGCTGCTGTATTTTTCCTTTGCCTTCCCTATCGTACTAAGCCACGTATATACCCTTCCGTCATCCTCCCTATACCAGTTATCTACAAGAATCACTCCGTCGCCGATTGGTTTATTATATCCAAATCCATTGGAATCATAAAAATCCTCCGCATACACGCGGACAAATTCCTCATAGGGCACATAAGCCTCTTTCTCTCTGGCATATTCCTTTAAAGACTGGTTTAACGTAACCAGAACAATATCGCAGCCTGTCTGTTTCTCTCTTTTTGCAATCAGCCCGGCAAGCTTTTCTTCCTCCTCATCCGAAAGCACATTGCCGTAATCAAATACTCTCCGGACGGTCAGGCATTCTCCGTTCATCCGTTCTCCGGCAGTTCCAACGCCATGCAGTACATTCAGCCCGGCATAAACCAAAACCAATACGCCTGTTACTATAAACATCCACCGGAAATAACGAAAATACTGCCTTATCATAATTCCCTATCCCTTCTTTCTTTACCGCCCCGTCTCTACAATATTTCCAGAATTCCGATGAAAAAGGCAAGCGCCGTCCAGACGGCAGCCAATACGGTACCGCTGTATACGATTACTTTTTTTCTTGATACGGGAGTGGCGCCAATGACTTTCCCGGTCTGCCCGTTTACATAAAACGGATAGTCCTTTCCCTGATATTTATAAAGATAACGCCATACCGGCAAAAGGGTGTAGCTGACATCCTTCCTGTCCAGACGGATATTTTTATGCTCTGGAACCAAGGATGTATATCCGCCAAGAGTTTCCATCAGCAGACTGTCCGCATCCTTTTGGACCTTTCCATATGCCCTTTCTTCCAATTTATCCGCCCCTTCATTATAAATTTCCCCGTAAAAGCCCGACAGATATTTTTCCTGAAATTCCTCCAAGGCATTATATTCAAAGGGTTCCATCAAATCCATCACATCATCCGGCATCTCTATGGATGCATCCGCCGGCACTTTCCTAAAGTCAATTCCCATGTTCCTCTTTACCCTGAAATAGGAGGTTTCGGTATATTCCGTATTCCCGCTGCTCCACACCCTGACCTTGGTGCCTTTCCCCGAATAATCAATATCTGCCTTATAGTCATACAGCCAGAACGGCACGTACATCCCCTTCATTTCCTCCAGCGTGGATTCCTCCAGAAAAGTTCCGGGCGTAAATATACGGCTCTTAAATTCATTTTTTAAAAGTTCCACCGCATATTTCCTTCCGATTTTAAAAGGCAGCACCAAATGGGGCTTATATTCCCCCTCCACCCTTTCGTCCAATATAATATAGCTTCCGCAATATCCGCACCGGCATGTGGAATTATATTCTTTTATCTCTAAAGGTGCACCGCAGTTGACACATTCCGTCCTGATTCCTGTACCCTCTATTTTTCCGCTGTCAATCCCGTCACAGTGGGGACAGTACATCTTTCCCTTCTCAGGGCTGTATATCACATTTCCTCCGCAGTTTTCACACCGAAACAGCATATTCCCGCCTTCCTTTACCAGCCACAGCAGACCTTTTCCATCCTTCTGTCTTATGCTGCACTAACCCCCATGATTCCGCTTTGCGGAATCTCAAATCTGGATGAAAAATGCCGTATTTCAGGCATTTTT
>DNJW01000361.1:8212-8585 GCA_003488965.1 Lachnospiraceae bacterium
CTGGCGTGAGCTTTAGAAGTTCTTTCCACACTAATAAATTGTCCTGTCCCTTCCGGCCTCTTTGCCCTGGTACAGTTTCTTGTCCACATCATTTACGGAATAATCAATACCTTGCTCAAAATCAAACTCACTTAAACCAAAGGTCATCGTTACCTTCACGGTTTTCTCCCCATACGGTATCTCCATCTTTTTTATTTTCCTGTTCAAATCATTTAGCAGCAGCAGTGCCTCATCTCCGTTCATGTTATGAAAGGCGAAAAGAAATTCCTCCCCTCCCCAACGGCTTATCGTTCCTTTACTCCCTATATGCTCTTTAAACAAAGCGGATAATTTTTTCAGTACCAGATCCCCGCATTCATGCCCATATGTATCA
>DNJW01000361.1:8831-13052 GCA_003488965.1 Lachnospiraceae bacterium
GCATTCATGCCCATATGTATCATTAATCTTTTTAAAAAAATCAATATCACCGATGGCTATCGCCATACTTTCCATATGTCCGTCATGATACAGTTTTATTCTCTTATCCAGAAATTCCCTCATGCTCCGTCTGTTCAGCAGGCCGGTCAGAGGATCCAAGGATGCCAGCTTGTGCAGTTTTTCATTGTACTGGACAAGCTTCTTCTCCATCTCCATAGAATCCTTTGTAAAAACTGCCATAATACCTGACATACTGGCAAAAACAAAAACCGTGTTTACAACCTGATAAACGACACTTATTTCCCCGTCCAGCACATATAGGGGCTCATGGCTTTTTGTATATGCATACAGCACCAGCCGGCAAGCACATGCCACCCCGCTCATGGCAAACTTCAACGTCAGCCTGCTGTAACTGATTGCAAACCCCAGCACCAGAAGTACAAAAATAAAATGCTGTATTCCGCAATCCCAGCCAAAATTCCTGATAAACACAAAAATCCAGATAATGCTGACCAGCGCCGAACAAAAAACAGCAAATTTTGTTTCATTCAAATATGTAGTGTAAAATGCCAAAGCATATGCACACAGACATGGAATCATCATCAGCAGAGGTTTGCTTTCCCCTGCAATTAAAAACATTATTAACAGACATAGAAAATAAAGAAACATAACAGTGGCATTGAGCCGCAAGATTACTGAAACTTTTTTTGTCTCATTCTCATTTTCTACGTCTTTAAATATCATTGTCACGAACTTCTGTATCATTTTGAACCTCCAAGTGCCTTACTCCCTAATGCATATATGCGCTCAATGATATTATAACTCAAATACCACTCTTAATCAATTTTCTTTTCATATTTCTTTCAGCTTCACTGTTTCAGAACCTATCATCCCAGATAGTTTACTGCCAGAATGGCAGCCCCCAGAACTGCCAGAACTACTCCGGTAGCCCGGTTTAAAGTTACCGCGCTGGCCTTATTGGCAAATTTTGCTGCAATTCTTGCCCATAAAAGCGTTGAAAGTACACAGAATATCAGGCACATCATGTCCGGCATTCCCCCAATTGCAAAATGGCTGACCGAACCGGTCAGTGCCGTAAAAGTCATAATGAATACGCTGGTTCCAACGGCTGTTTTTAATTCATACCCCAAAATACCGGTCAAAAGCAAAAGCATCATCATACCGCCGCCAGCTCCCACAAAACCGCAGATAAACCCGACCGCTGTTCCGCTTACGATAGACTGGATGATTCTTTTTTTTCCGTCCACTGCTGCCATGGATTCTTTCGTCGTCATAACCGGCTTCACAATAAACTTAATACCCAGCAGAAAAGTCATAAACACAGAAAAACTTCCCATTGTACGATTAGGGACGAAGCTTGCAATCCAGCTTCCAAACAAAGTAAACAGCAGCACCGTTACCATCATTACCAGACCGTTGCGTATATCCAGATTTTTGTTCTTTCCGTAGGTATATGCGCTTACCGCACTTGCCAGAACATCGCTTGCCAAAGCAATTCCCACCGCCTCATAAGCCGGAAGTCCCAGAAAGGTAATCAGCATCGGGCTAATGACCGCAGCAGCGCTCATGCCTGCAAAGCCGGTTCCCAGACCGGCTCCTATTCCAGCAGCAAAACATATCAATAGCTTGTACATTATTTTGACTCCTCCTTTAAATATTCATGAATATTATTCAGCATCTGTACGTTGGCTCTTTTCATAGCCTCTATCTCTTTCTCCGGAATTCCCTTGAAAATAATCTGAAGAAACCTTTCCTGAGCCGCCTTTCCGTCCTGTACGGCATCCGCCGCCTCTTGGCATATTTCCAGATGAACCGTTTTCCGGTTATTCCCCGCATAGCTTTTTTTCAAAAAGTTTCTTTTCTCCAAAAGCCCCACTGCAGCAGATACCTGGGATTTGGACAGGCAGCGTATCTGCACAATATCCGAAGCAGTATCAAAAAGCGGATTGTTCGCCAGAAAAAGCAATATATCCAGTTCCATGCGGGTAAGGCTGTGCTTATCACAGACAGCCTCTACACATTTGGAATAAAGAGACTTGATAGCATTCTGATGCTCCCATGGATTCAACGGAATCATACGCCCCTCCTTTTTTGTTCTTTTTAGAACTATTTTAATTCTTATCCGGGAAAAGTCAAGCATATTTAAAAAAACAAACCGATAACTTTGCGGAATCTTCTGACAATAAATTCCCTGAAAATCCTTTTTGTGCCACGGAACTGTGACCAGTTTTACCGGGCACAGTGGAGTGTTTGGCACATTTGGATTTTCAGGGAATTTATTGTCAGAAGATTCTCTCAGTCTACAGTTTCACCATTCCCTCTAACATTCATGCAACAGCGTCTGTAACAGCATAATATGGTATTCCTCGTCAATGATGATTCTTTCCAGCACCGCATTGACGCAGTCGTCATCTATCATTTTGATATGCATCTCATATTGGCGGATTGTTTCCCTTTCCCCTTCAATACCCTGCAGCAGCATTTTTTTCAGCTGTTCCGGCAGTACCAGATATTCCGGCGTCCACATTCTCCGTTTCCCGTTGCGCTGCTTAGCTGTATAATCCAGATTTCCTCCCAGAAGGATAATCAGTCCGCCCAGCTTCTGCAGATGCATCATCTCCGCCATAGCGATGCTCAGCAGAATTTTTGCCGTTGAACATTTTTCCCAGGATATACGGCTTTCATTATTGATATACTGGGCAACGGCTGTCAGTTCCGATACTTGACCGCAATAGTCTATGCCAAGCAAGTCTGCATATGTCTGATTCCTTCCCCGGACCTGAATCGGCGGGTACGGCAAATCCGCCATTGCCGGACGTACTCCCGAACTGCTGCATGTATTGATTAAAGCTTTATTTCTTTCTCCCATCTTTCTGTCTCCTAATTCATCTTATAAGATAGTATATTAAAGACAGAAAATGATGTGCATATCAGTGCAATTCTTGCGAGTCCCTCTCAAATACATACTCCGTTTCCGATGACAAATCTTCCCGGAACTTATGACCCAGACGGTCAAACTCCTTTAATTTCTCCGGCTCCTCAATCCTCCTTTCCGCCATAAACCGTACCATCTCCCCTCTTGCCATCTTTGCATAGGTTCCCTTGGTCACCAGCTTTCCGCCCGCTAGTTCCCCGAAGGTACAAGTAATATAAGTATCCTCTGCTGTCAGATATTTCTCAATACATCTGGAATATTCCTTTGAAGCCAGATTAATAATCAGCCCGCTTTCATCCCTGACCTGACGGTAAAGCCTATCCCCCCATAGACCGTATAAATCTTTCGAGTCTCCCACAGCCGCTTTTGCCTGCATCTCCAGACGGTATGGCAGTACTCCGTCCATGGCTTTCAGCACACCGTAAAACCCGGATAAAATACGCAGATGTTCCTGCACATAGGCTAGCTGCCCATCCTCAAACACCGCCGGCGCCATATACTGATAAGCGATGCCTTCATAAGAAAGCACCGCCGGTGTCAGATTTTTATGCAAATCCATCTGCTGCAGCCGTTCATAATTCTGCTTTGCAATTTTGTCATTGCATTTCCAAAGCTTTTTCAATTCTTCATAGGTTTTACTTTGCATCCATGTCAATATATCCTGTGCCTGTTCCAGATACACGGGCAAACCTATATATTCCAACGTATCTGTATCCGCATTCATCTTCTTTGCAGGCGATAAAATAATTTTCATGCCCTGTCTGCTTCTTCCAGCATTTTCTCAGGGTCATCCGCAGCTTTTACCTTGTCGTTGGCCTTTATGATGATTCCGTTTTCATCAATTAGATAAGTGGTGCGGACAACACCCATGGATACCTTTCCGTAATTTTTCTTTTCGTGCCATACATCATATGCTTTAATGGCAGCTAATTCCGGGTCTGCTAAAATCGTAAACTTTAAGCCTTGTTTTTCTTCAAAACGTTTATGGGATGCCACCGTATCTTTACTGATTCCAATCACTTCCACACCTTTTTGGGTAAACTGGGGCAGTCTTTCCGAGTACCCGCACGCCTGTTTCGTACAGCCCGGCGTATTGTCCTTAGGATAAAAATAAAGAATTAATTTTTTCCCTTTGTATTCTTCCAATGTATGGATATTCCCGTTTTGGTCCGGCAGGGAAAAATCCGGCGCTTTTGTTCCAACCTCCAGCATAGTTTTCCTCATTTCTGCGCTGCTTTATTGCGCATTTCAAGTTTGTGGATGCA
>DNJW01000361.1:13346-17909 GCA_003488965.1 Lachnospiraceae bacterium
CAGACACAAACTTGGGAGTGAAAGCTTTGAAAAATCTTTCACTCTTTATCCTCCTGCAATCTGTTTTGCAATTATTGTAGCATGCTTTCGGACATTTGTCATGACAAACACAGCATATTATTATCGTCATTCCACCACAAAACCCCCGGCAATTTTCTTAAGCTCCGTCACCATCTGCCGGTTCCTATCATTTTCCGCCGAAATATTCTTCATCGCCTTCCATATGTCTACTGTATTCTCCGTAGCGCCTTGTATACCCAAAGAACTCTCCTCCGCGGAGGAAGATATCCCTCCGATATTTTGGACTACAATGCCAATCTGTCCTCCGATATGTTCTACACTGTTCTGAATTTTATTTATCATCTCCGAAACAGCATCCGCATCGTTCCTATATCTTTCAGCCATCATTTCAAAGCTTCCATAATCTTCCATCACCTTGCAGTCCACAAATTCCGTCATCCTTCCACTGCATTCGCAAAGGGAACGCACGGCAGCAATGACTTTATGGTTCAATCCTTGTATTGCACTGGCATTCTGCTGGCTGTTATCCGCAAGAGCGCGTATTTCGTCCGCAACAACCGCAAATCCCTTTCCCGCCTCTCCCGCCCTAGCGGCCTCGATGGCCGCATTCAGTGCCAGCAGATTGGTTTTCGCAGCAATATCCAGAATTGTCCTCGTCAATTCATTAATCCTTTCTATATTGCGGCTCTCTTCCATGCTTATTTCCATTGTCCCTTTGATAGAAGCAGCTATCTCCTCTGCGGAATGCTTGCTTTCTTCCGTTTTCGTATAAATGAACCCGGCGCGCTCTTTTAGTTCTGCCGCAAACGTGATGCCATACTGCATCTGCCCGGATATGTCCTCCGTTTCCTTTGAAATTTCCTGCATTTCGCCTTCCATTTGATGAACCAGCGCTGAAATATCTTCGCTTCCCGCCGTTACTTCCTCCATTACCGATGAAAGACCGCTGATTTTGTCATTGGAAACCGTAAACTGCGCCTCTACCCTTCCCGCTATCTTCTCCATCTGCGCAGAATTTCTTTTCATACGGGCTATCACTTCCTGAAATGCTTCCAAAAGACAGTTCATGCCCTCCGCCAGCTGTCCTGCTTCATCTCTCCGCTTTATAGGCATGCGTTCTGTCAAATCCCCTTTGCCTTCGGATATTTCACGCGCCATATTCCGAATCTTTCCGCTAATCTGCTTTATGGGCCTTAAAAACAAATAATAGATAAAAACAATCACAGTTGCCACACATAGGATACACACCGCGGATACTGCAATATTTCCGGCATCCGCCATATCAATATCATTTTCCAGCTTCTTTCTTGCATTCTCCAGCCCCTCTTTCAAAGCCGTTTCCAAAGAAGCGCTTACTTCCTCCTGCTGCAAAATCACACGGAGCGCATCCGTTCCCAAATAATCCCTAGCAGCATTATATTCCTTTTCTTCCCGCAATCTGCTGCATGTACGCATGCACTCTATCAACCCATGGCATGTGCTGCTGTATTGCGCATACTGTTTTATAATTTCTTCATTTTCCGTCTTGAGGCTGTATACTTCCAGTTCCTCCAGCAATCCTTCCACACTTTCTGCCTCATCTTCCAAAAAACCATAAATATCTCCTGCAATCTCCAAATTTTCGTCTGAACTGCCTACCAGAATATTGGCATACTTTTGTATGATTTCCGTCTTTTTTCCAACTGTTCCGTACAATATCTGAATATTCACATAAACTTCATTCATCTGGGCTGCCGACTGCTCAATCCGTTCCAGATTCCGCATAGCAAAAAAAGCATTCAACAGAACTGCAGCGAGAATTACCATCATGCTTATCATAATTTTCAGTTGAATCGACAAATTTTTTTTCATTCTTCCGCCCAGCCTTTCTTGCTTCTATTATAGGATTGGGGGACAAAAGGTCTGTCCGTCAAACCTATATCTCCCGCTCTTAAGCAGATAACTTTTGCCATCCGGAAACACTGCCCTGGCATTGGCATTAAAAGGTACTGTAATTTCGTACCGTATTTTTCCGTCCGTATCATAAGCCCATCCGCTTTCATAAGTCCCGAATACCGATTCAAATTTTCCTCTCACAAAGGAAAATCTTTTATCCGGCATCGGTTTTATTACCATCTTAACCTCTCCTGCCATATCGGGTCGGAATCCGCACATATAGCGGTACATCCAGTCAGCAATGCTTCCATAAGCATAATGGTTGAGGCTGTTCATTCCTGTTCCGCTTATCACTCCGTTTTCATCCAAAGAATTCCACCTCTCCCAGACTGTAGTCGCCCCAAGATTTACCTCATGCAGCCACCCTGGATATTCCTCGTTCAGCAAAAGGTCGTAGGCCAATGTATTGAGCCCGTTTTCCGATAGGGCGGGACACAAAACCGGAGTCCCGATAAAGCCGGTATTCAAATGTCCGTCATTTTCCTCTATCAGGCGTTTTATCTCTCCTATCAGATTTTCCTTTCCCTTTTCCGGATATAATTCTATGTATAACAGCAGCGCACACGCTGTCTGTGTCGCTTCTGTCTTTAATTTTCCGTCTTCCGAAAAATAATATGCGATAAAAGCATCCCGGATTTTTTCCGCCAGTTCCCGGTATTCCTCTTCCTCATCCAGACAAAGGACTGACGCCGCCTTGGTCAAAATCCTGGCTGACCAGTAGTAGCAGGCAGATGCCAGAAAAGCGCAGTCCGTCCTTCCCACCGGATTATGAATATTTCCGTTATCCAAAGCCAGCCAGTCTCCCAGCTGTCTGTCATTCTGCCACAGATAAGGAACTTCGTTTTCCTTTGACCTTCCTCTGATATATTCCACCCATAGCTTCATCATCGGATACTGTTCCCTTAACAGATGCTTGTCTCCATAGTACTGGTACAATGTCCATGGAAGCATCACTGCCGCATCTCCCCAGATACATGCCCCGCCGTCCAGATAAAAGGGATTGGTATTGCTCCGTACCGGTACTTTCGGACGGGGTGAAAAAAAAGGAACGGCTCCGCTTAGCAATTTTTCCTCTTCATACAGACTTCTGCTATAATGCCTGAAAAAGGCGCTGCTGTCCATATGAAAACATGCTGTCCTAGCAAAAATGTTCACATCTCCTGTCCATCCCATCCGTTCGTCCCGCTGAGGACAGTCGGTAGGTATATCCAGAAAATTGCACTTTTGGGAACGCAGCGTATTGGCAAAGAGACGATTCACCTTTTCTTCCGATGTTTCGATTTTTCCCGTCGGCTCTATATCGGACATAATCCGATAAGCATGAAACTGAATCCTCTGTCCTTTTTTTAACCCCTTCACCTTCACATAACGGAATCCGTAATAGGTAAAATGCGGCCGCACCGTCTTTTCCTGCCCATCGGAAATATAAACAAATTCCGCCTTTGCCGTTCTTAGATTTTCCCTGTAAAATTCCTGATTCTGCAGCACCTCCCCATATTGCAGCCTGATTTTCTGTCCTTTTTCCAGCTGTCCGGCAAACTCTGCCCAGCCGGTAATGCTTTCCCCAAAATCCAGCAGCCAATCCCCGTCTTTATCTATTTTTTCCGCTACCGGCAAAAATTTCTCCGTCTTCCGGACAGGCGGACCGGAACGCTCCGTCAGCAGTGCCGTGCTGTCCTTTAACACCTCCGTTTCAAGAGACTGCTCCTGCCAGGTATCGTCCCTGTATTCCCCGTCATAAATCCCGTTCCATCCTATCTGGCATGTATGTGCCATCCAGCTTTCATCGGTATCTATCCTTTGTATCCTTCCCTCTTTATCCTTGATATCTATTTCCGCTATACATTTTTTTCTATCCCCGTATAGGTCATAATATACATCATCAAATCCGAATCTACCCTTATACCAGCCTTCCCCCAGCATCACGCTGACCCGGTTGACGCCTTCTTTTAACAAACCGGTAATGTCAAAGGTTTGATATTCCATCAGCAAATCGTAGGAATGGTATCCCGGCAAAAGATATTCATCCCCCGCCCTTTTCCCGTTAATTTCCACTTCATACAGCCCTGCCCCGAATATATATAACCTGGCACTTTCCGGCTGCCCGGAAAGAACAAAATCACGGTATAAAACAGGCATTCTCTCCTTATCCTCCGGCACGGAAATAAATTTCGCCTGCCACGCTTCCCCTCTTTTCGCCGTTTCAAACCAGGCAACTTCACTCTCCGCCTCTTCTCCCAAAGGCGTTCCTATCATTACCTTCCAAAAATAGCGGGTCTTTGCTTTTAAAGCCAACGGCACTTCCATATGATTCTCCTTAAAACCATACCTCACACCGCTGTCATAAACCAATGCCCCCATATCTTCCTTTTCCGAAACCGTCACCCGCACTTTATCCGAACATCCTGCAGCAGCCCCGATAACCTTCCATGAAAAAACCAGATACGGGAAATCATACCCCAACGGATTCTCCAGATGATTCGTCCTCAAATGCACTATTCTCATATCAATCTCCTTCTGCCGCCTTTCCTTACATCCATTTATCTTACTTATAGTAAACGACATAATAAATTTCTGTTTCCGGTTCTTGCCAAAGCCATATACGAC
>DNJW01000360.1:0-2581 GCA_003488965.1 Lachnospiraceae bacterium
TTGGCCGCCGGGCCAACTTTTTTAATCCAAATTCAGCTGGTTTTTCAGCATATGCTCTGTAATGAAGTACAAGCCGGCGCAGAAAGCAAAAGTCAGGCCTATGGAAATGAGCAGAACGGATAATGCAGAATCGGCAAAGTTATAGTTGTAGCTCATTCCTACGGAAAAGAAAGTATAGAATAAACCGTTACTGTAAGAGGGCATCTGATAAAGGAAAGAGGTGATGATTTCAAAGACTACATATTCTCCAATATACCAGATGACTGCCCCGGCTACTTTGTGGCGGGTAAACAGCTGACCCAGCGCTATGGCAACATAAATCTTTAAGATAGAAAGCGCCGTGGATAATACCGTGTAAATCAGGCTGAGAAAAAGGAACAAAAAGAAATCCATCCCGACAGAATCTTTAAAGGACGGCAAAAAGTCAGAAAAACCGCGTGATAATTCGTAAATGATATCAATGTCCTCATAAGAAAGCATAGCCGTATATACAAGTGATAATATGCTGGCAATGACTATGATTCCGGTAATAAAGGACCATATCACTCCGGTGCAGAGTTTGGATAAGACAATCTGCCTTGCTGTGACAGGCAGGGTATTGGTAAGGTAGCCTTCATCAGTATATACATTTTTATAGTAACGGATGGCGATATAGGCAGTCACTCCAATGGAGCATGCTGCGATTGCCAGAATGTAAAAAAATACGGCAAGCCCAAGCATAATTTCGATTCCTGCTATGTCCATTTCCCAGAAGGGAGAGGCCAAGGAAATAACTCCTATAATAGTCATAATGATAAGGAATGAATTAATAACGGTAGGAACCTTCCAGAAAAATTTCCATTCATATTTAAATAATTTCTTTAACATGCAAATACCCTCCTAAAATAAGCATCTACGGATTGACCGTATTCCTCCCGGATCTGGTCTACCGGCATATGGGTCAGAATCTGTCCGTTCCGGATAAAAATAACCTCGTCCAATATATTTTCGATATCGGAAATCAGATGGGTGGACAAAAGAATGGTGGCATTTTGGTTGTAATTGGTAATAATCGTTTTCAGAATATAATCTCTGGCTGCCGGATCAACCCCGGCAATCGGTTCATCCAGAATGAAAAGGTCGGCATGCCGGCTCATCACAAGAATCAGCTGTACCTTTTCTTTTGTGCCCTTGGATAGTGTTTTTAACTGTGCGGTAAATGGAATATTCAAGGAATTTAGCATAGAAAGGGCTCTGTCCTTATCAAAATCCTCATAAAATTCCCAGAAAAAGTCCACAAGGTCGCACACCTTCATTCCGTTCTGAAGATAAGTCCGCTCCGGCAGATAAGCAATCCGTGCTTTGGTTTCCGGTCCCGGCGCACAGCCGTTGATAAGTATGCTTCCGGCAGTCGGCGTAAGAAGGCCGTTTATCATTTTAATCAATGTAGTCTTCCCGCTTCCGTTAGGTCCCAGCAGCCCGATAATTCTGCCGCGGGGTATCATCAGATTTAAATCATTTACTGCCAGAGTACGGCCGTAAACTTTCGTCAGTCCCTTAATTTCGGCTAATATTTCCATTGTTTCCCTCATTTCTGCGCTGCTTTTCATGCTTTTCAAGTTTGTGTATGCAGCGCGGACACAAACTTGGGAGAAAAATTCAAAAAATGCCGCTTTTCCGTTTTGGTTCCTAAAAGCAAATCAATGCCCGGCAGATTCCCTTTCCGCCGCTTTTTGGATAAGCTGCAATATTTCTCCGGCAGAATACCCTAGTTCCTTCATGGCATTGAAAAAATTTTTAATATATTCGTCAGCAAGAGTGGATTGAGTTTTCTGAATCAATTCTGTATCCTCCGTTACTATGCGTCCGCTGGTGCGTTGGGTAATAATCAGGGCGTTTCTTTCCAGCTCGGCAAGAGCCTTCTGCATGGTGTTGGGATTGACGCTCGCTTCTGCTGCCAATTCCCTGACACTGGGAAGCCTGTCTCCGGCTTTATATCTGCCCGATATAATCTGTAGCTGTATGATTTCCACAAGCTGGGAATAAATGGGCTTATCCGCACTTAAGTTCCATGCCATATAATCCTTCCTTTCTATGTTTGATTTGTATCATTGTATTATTCTATTAATACAATATAACTTTGCGGGCGGTTTGTCAAGGGGGAATTTCCAGTAAAGTATTTTTTGGGTTTTAAACTTTTCTAAAATATCAGAATTAGGCATGTCAAATTGATGTGAAAAATACCGGTACATATTTGTATTGTCTATTATTATACCAGTACAGTAGTCCGGTTCAAAAGATATTCCTCAAGGAGCCCCTTAAAAAGCGTCAGTACTTCGCAAGAGATTAAAATCTCTGGTTTTTCACGAACCTAGTACAACGAAAATTAAGTTTCTGATACATTGACGCAGAATGATTGCTTCATATGCAAGGCGGAGGAATGAGTCGTAGCAGCGGCTGCGGCGATTGACGACGGAGGAATATCTTTTGAGCCGGACGGTCGGTTATAACATATACATCCCCGTATTTAAACGCCACAGTTGCAGAAAGCATTTCATTAATGTTATAATGCAAAGGAAAAAGACAGCAATGCAGAAAAGAC
>DNJW01000360.1:2915-8064 GCA_003488965.1 Lachnospiraceae bacterium
CAGAAAAGACAGCAATGCAGAAAAAACAGCAAAGCAGGAAACAGAGAAACCATGGAAAATGACACAGTAAGTAAAAACATGATCAATAGAGAAAAACCAAATATCCCCCGTTCCGCACAAGAGCATGAAGTGCTGGAATTCTCCGATACTTCGCTGGAACTTTCGTTAAAGCAGGGAGAGACGGCGGAAGGTTCCTTTACTGTCTATGCCCCGGAAGGAACATTGGCGGAGGGATGGATTGCGTCCTCCCAGATGCAGATGGAATGCCTGGCGGAAGAGTTCATAGGAACAAAGGAAGAAATTCCCTACCGTGTTCATGCAGAGGAGATGGAGCCGGGAGATGTGCTGGAAGGGGCTTTTTATATTATAACGAATTATGGGGAGTATGAACTGCCTTACCGGGTAGAAATTGAGAGTGATGAAATTGCTTCCAGTATGGGAAATATTAAAAATATGTTTCATTTTGCCAATCTGGCGAAGGAGAACTGGGAAGAGGCAGTCAAAATTTTTTATTCCGCCAAATTCAGAAAGCTGTTTACAGAAGGTCTGGACAGACAGTATTACAGCGCTTATAAGGGACTGTCAGCCGTTCCGGGAAATGAACAGAACATGGAAGAGTTTTTGCTGGAAATCAATAAAAAGCAGCGGGTAGAATTTTTTCCGGAGAAAACGGAGATTCTGGTGGAAGATACAGAGGGTGTCCAGAGACATGAGATTGTAATTACAAGAAACGGATGGGGATATACCTATCTGGAACTGGAGGCGGATGGGGATTTTCTGCGGACAGAAAAAAAGAAAGTGTCGGAGTATGATTTCCTGGGCAATACATTCCGTCTGGTTTTCTATATAGATAGTGGAAAGCTTCATGCCGGGCGGAATTTCGGCGGTATCCATATCTTTAACAGTTATGCGGATATTACCATTCCGGTAACGGTTGTCTGCAATGAGGGAAGAAAAAATTCTTACGGGATCCGGAAAGAAAAGAAACAGCTGATTGTACGGCTGGTAGACAGTTATTGTTCTTTCAGAGGAAAGAAAATCAGCAGCAGGATTTGGCTGGGGGAAACAGAAAAGCTGGTGGACAGGCTTTCGGAACTGGACAGCAAAGACATACAGGTTGGCCTGTTTAAGGCTCAGCTTCTGATTACCCAGGAGAGGTTCGGAGAGGCAAAATGGCAGATGGAACGGGTGAAAGCGGTGATAGATAAGGAAGAATGCCCTCCGGCGGTCTGGTGCTACTATCTGTATCTGACAACGCTTTATATGGAGGAGGATTCCTATGTGGACGAGATTGCAGAAAGGGTTTCCCAGATATATAAGGCAAATCAGGGCAGCTGGAGAATTGCATGGCTGATGCTGCATTTATCGGAAGAATACAACAGAAGTCCCGCCAGACGGTGGGGATTTCTGGAGGAGCAGTTTAAACGGGGATGTACCAGCCCGGCTTTTTACATTGAAGCTTGGCGTCTATTGGAGATAAATCCCACTTTTCTGACAAAAATGGGTGATTTTGAGCTGCAGATACTGAATTTTGCAGTAAAAAGAGGATTCCTGTCAAAGGATATCATTGTCCAGATACGGTATCAGGTGCAGAAAATGAAGGGATTTTCCAAAAGAGCTCTTTTTATACTGAAAGAGTGCTACAGCAAATTTCATGATGATGAGACTCTGCAGGCAATCTGTACCTTGCTGATTAAAGGGAATCAGACAGGAAGCGCATGCTTTCCGTGGTATAGTCTTGGAGTGGAACAGGAACTGCGTATTACAAAACTGTATGAATATTATATGATGTCCCTGCCGGAGGATTATGAGGGAGAAATCCCCAAGATGGTGCTGATGTATTTTGCTTATCAGAGCGAACTGGATTATAGGAAAAATGCCTTTTTATACGCTTATATATATAAAAGAAGGAAAGAACACCCGGAGTATTATATTAAATTTTGCGGACAGATGGAGAATTTTGTCCTGTATCAGCTTAAAATGGGCAGAATCAACAAGGAACTTGCCTATTTATATAAAAATCTGCTGACTGAGAACCTGATGAATGAGGAAAGGGCAAAACATCTTGCAACGCTTCTTTTTACACATATGATTAGCACGGAGAATAGGAAAATCCGTCAAATTGTAGTAAGCTATGCCCTGAGCAGCCGGGAGTACAAGTACCCTGTAAGCGAAGGCAGCGCGGCGGTGCCTCTGTATGGAGAGGATTACAAGGTATTGCTGGAGGACGGAGAAGGGAACCGTTATACGGTCAGTGTTCCGTTTAGGATGGAGCGGATGATGAACCAGAAAAAGATGCTGCAGATGGCGATGCCGTTTGTAAAAGAGCATCAAGGCCTAGATATTTATATGTGCGAAAGCAACAGATCTTTTATGGAAATCAGGGATGAAAACGTGCTGCAGTTTAGCCGCATTGCGGTATCCTCCGATATTGAGCCGGAGAGAAAAAATGAAGTCTGTCTGAAGCTGATTCATTATTATTTTGAAAATGACTGTCTGAAGGAACTGGAGGATTACCTGAAGGGACTGGAGCCGGAAGGGATGAGCAGGAAGGAACGCGGCGAGGTAATCCGGTTTATGGTATTCAGGGGAATGTATGACAAAGCATTTGAATGGGTAAAGCGTTTCGGAATTGCAGGTATGGATGTGAAAACTTTGATGAGGATGAGCAGCCGGTTGATTTCCAGAGACGGTTTTATGGAAGACAGACATATGACTTATGTGATTTATCATGCCTTCCGTAAAGGGAAATATGACGGAAACCTGATTTCTTATCTGGTATATTTTTATAAAGGGATGCTTTGGCAGCTGAGGGAAATATGGAAAGCGGCATCCGCCTTTGAGGTGGATACCTATGAGATTTGCGAGCGGATTTTGGTACAGATGATGTTTTCCGGCTCTTTTGCCGGAGAAAGAGCGGAAATTTTTAAGGAATATGTGTCAGGAGGGGCAAAACCGGAGGTAGAAACTTCTTTTCTTGCCCAATGCTCCTATGATTATTTTGTAGCGGAAAAAGCAATTGATCCGTTCTTTTTCGCTGATATTGTGCGGGTACAGGAGCGGGGGGAAAAGCTGCACCGGGTATGCAGGCTTGCCTTTTTGAAATATTATGCCGAAAATAAGAAGGAGATAACGCCGAAAATACGCGGCATAGCAAAACGTTTTCTGTCAAATCTGGCAGATGCAGGCATTTATTTTGCCTTTTTCAAAGAATATGTCAGGGAACTGCCGGCTATGGAAAGATTTGCGGATAAGACAGTGGTCGAATACCGGACAAAACCAGGCAGCCGGGTAGTGATTCATTATCTGATCGAACGGGGAGAGTATACGGAAACCGAATATCAGCAGGCGGAAATGAAGGATATGTATGGAGGCGTTTATGCAAAAGCGTTTATTCTTTTTTTCGGGGAGACGCTGCAATATTATATTACGGAAGAGCTGGAGGGTGAGAAACAGTTTACAGGGAGTGCTTCCGTCAACAAGGGGGATAGTGTTTATGAGGAAGGGGCCAGCCGCTTTGAACTGATTAACGCTATTGCTGCAGCAGGGGTGCTGCAGGACTATGATACGCTGGACCGTCTTCTGGAGGATTATTATAAAAAGGAGTATATTGCTTCCCGGACATTCCGCCTTATAACGGATTGAAAAACGATGCTGATTACAAGTTTGCGCTTTGCGGCCAAAACTTGCCGACTAAGAAAGGAGCATGGTTGTAAAGATGATTTTGGAGAAAAAAGAGGGAACGGGAAAGAGGAATAAGGGGCGGATTGTCATAGGCTATGATTTGAGCGATACCCATGCCCAAATCAGCTATTATCTTTTGGGAACGGAAACGGTAGAGACTCTTGCAGTGGTGGCAGGAACAGAGCAGTATAATATTCCGATGGTTTTGTGCCGGAGAAAGGATATAAAGCAGTGGCTGTTTGGCAGAGAGGCGGAAAAATTTGCCAGGGAAGGGGAATGCTTCCGTGTAGATAATCTGGTAAGTCTGGCAAGGGACGGAAGGACGGTGGCAGTAGGGGAGGAAAGCTTCGACCCGGTGGCGCTTCTTACTCTTTTTATCAAAAGGAGTCTTTCCATGCTGACATTGATTGCAGCGCCGGATTATCTGGAGGGTCTGATGTTTACTGTGGACAATCTGGACGGACGGATGGTGGAGGTGTTTTCACAGGTAGGGGCAAATCTGCTGCTTAAGACGGAGCAGATTTATTTTCAGAGCCATGTGGAAAGCTATTATTATTATATGATGCATCAGCCCAAGGAACTTTGGACGCGGGAAGTGCTTTTATGTGATTATGATAACAGACGCCTGAAAATTTATGAATTTGGAATAAACAGCCGGACGACGCCCAAAGTGGCGCTGATAGCGATTAATGAGTATAAAGAAATGGAGCGGGAAGAGCCCGGAACCGGAGAAAAGGAATTGGAAGAAGTGCAAAAAAGCAGGCTGGATAAAACTTTCCTGGAAATTGTAAGAAAAAAGTGCAGCGAAAATGCGGTTTCCTGCGTTTATTTAATCGGCGACGGCTACAAAGACGGCTGGGCATCGGAATCCCTGCGGTATCTTTGCAAGGGACGGAGGGTATTTCAGGGAAATAATCTTTACAGCAAGGGCGCCTGCTATGGAATAAGGGAAAAACTGGGAATAGAGCCGATAGGGGAGGAGTATGTATTCTTGGGTCTGGACAAGCTCAAGGCGAATATAGGCATGCGCGTTCTGCGCAGGGGGCAGGAGTCCTATTTTGCCCTTATGGATGCGGGTGTAAACTGGTTTGAGACAAAAAAGGAATTTCATGTAATTCTGGAGGAAGGGGATGTCATATCGCTGCTTTTGACCCCTTTGGATGGGAAGGAACCCAGAGAAATCAATATGATAATGGAAGGGCTGGAGCAGCGTCCCGATTGGACCACCAGGCTGGAAGTGAAAACGGGCATGCTTTCGGAGAGGGAACTTGGTGTCCGGATAAAGGATATGGGATTCGGCGATTTCTTTCCTGCCTCCGGCGGGGAATGGAACAAGGTGTTTGAGATTTGAATGGGTGATTGTAAAACACTAAGTTGTGAGAATGTTCTGACAATATCTTTCATGAAAATTCCGAAGTGCCAAGCATTCCACCAAGCCCAATAAAGCAAAAACATTCGGACAGAG
>DNJW01000360.1:8361-8690 GCA_003488965.1 Lachnospiraceae bacterium
TGTCAGAATATTCAGCAAATTTATCGGTTTCGCAATTGACTAGAAATATGGAGGCCGGAAGGGAGGAGAATATGGGCAGGGTGTTGCTTTGTTTGGGGAGGTATGCAAAGAAGCCTTATTTTATGGAGAGGGTGTATATCAATCTTTACTCGGTAGAAGAATTGTGCTATTGTCTGATGAAGAATTACTATCTTGTGGGCGAGGAGATTATGGATGAAAGGCTTCCTGACTGGCTGGAAAAAGAATGCGGGCTGGAGGGCCTGGCAGAGCGGCTTAGACAGGTACAGGAAGAGGAGGGGACGGTCAGCGAATATGTGGGAGTAATTCTG
>DNJW01000360.1:9043-9655 GCA_003488965.1 Lachnospiraceae bacterium
ATTATGTAGGCTATGGCAGCAAAGAAGAAATAGAGAAGACAAAAACGGGGCTGGAAAAGGAAACCGGTTTAAGTGTTTATGAAAAAAGAAGAAGCCGGGCGGACAGTCTGGCGGAAAATAAAAAATATGCATCGGCATTGAAATGCTATGACAGGCTGTTAGAAGAACTGCCGGAAGAGGAAAAAGAACTGAAGGCAAAGGTACTGCATAATAAAGGGGTGGTTTATACAGGACTTTTTCAGTTCCGCAGTGCGGCGGAAAATTTTAAGCTGGCATATGAAGTGACGGGAAAGGAAGAGGATTACACCAGTTATCTGGCGGCCAGCCGTATGTATATGGAAGAAACGGAATATGTAAATTTCACGGCGGCCAAGGAGCAGGGGCATGAACAGATATTAAAGGTGGAAAAACTCATGGAAGAGGCATTGGAAGCGTTTGAGGGAACCCAGGAGAGCAGGATGCTGTTTACTCTTAAGGTGTGTAAGGATGAGGAAAACTCGGTATCCTATTGCGAAGAAGCACAGCGGATTACCGGGCTTTTGAAGGAACAGTACCGGAAGATGGCGGCACGGGACTGATAAGAAGGAGTAGATTGAGTCAGAGCCTCAAATA
>DNJW01000360.1:10019-16461 GCA_003488965.1 Lachnospiraceae bacterium
TCGCACTGTCATCGCAGCAAGCTGTTCTGACATGGAGGAGGAGTATGAAATTATTTAAGAAAATAAAGTGGCTGGAAAAGATATTCCGTCCGAATCAGGACTGGGATATGGAAGAGGACGGCTTTGAAGAAGATGACTGGGAAAAAATTGAATATGAGAGAAAGGAATTCAATATACATGATGCGGAACAGAGACATGAGTATTTGCAGGACTGCCGGGACCGGATACAGGAGGCTTCGGCAGAACTGGAAAATCTGAACTTTGAATATAGCAAGGTAACCTCTTATTTAAAGGATATGGAGGAAATAGAGGCATTGCCGGAGGAAGAAAGGGCGCAGCTGAATGCCAGTGCGGAAAAGATTCATGAGCTGGAAGCCAGACGGGGCGTTTATCTGGAGAAGAAAAACCGGATGAGCGATGAAAAGTACCACCAGATGGAACGGATGGAGGACGATGCAGAGGAGGGATGCCGTAAACTGGCAGAAACGGAAGAATATCAGAATCTGATTCGGAAGGATATGTCCAGGCTGGACGGGGAAAAACACGCCTACCTTTACCGGAAGGACGAGCTGAGAGGGATGATTGCCGATGCAAAGGGAATGGCAGTCATCTGTTCCGTTGCCCTGGTGGTATGCTTTGTCGTTCTGTTTACGCTGAAATATGCTTTGCGGATGGACATACAGCTGGGCTTTTTGCTGACGACAGCGCTTGCGGCCCTGGTTATTACCCTGGTTTTCATAAAATATACGGAATCGGTAAAGGAACTGAAACGGGTGGAAAAGGGAATTAACCGGATTATCATGCTGCATAACCGGGTGAAAATCCGCTATGTAAACAATACAAATCTTCTGGATTATCTTTATATGAAATATCAGGTATCCTCGGCAAAGGAATTTCAGGGTCTATGGGAAAAATATAAGGTGGAAAAGGAAGAAAGAAGACGTTACAGGGAGGCGGAACTGGAGCTGGACGAGCGTCAGCAGGAGCTTCTTAACATATTGAAATGCTATCAGGTAAAGGACCCGGCTATCTGGCTGCATCAGACAGCGGCAATTCTGGATAACAAGGAAATGGTGGAAATACGCCATGGGCTGATTATCCGCAGACAGTCACTGAGAAAACGGATGGACTATAACAAAGAGATGATTATCGAAAAGACGAAAGAAGAAATGAAGGAGCTGGCCAGAAATTATCCCCAGTATGCGAGGGAGATAGAGGGATAGAAGGTTGCGGAATTTTAAGCGGAAAGAATTTTCAGTATATTTAATGGTTCCGCAATTGACTATATAAATTAATTAAGGGAAAAGAGAGGTAGGAAGAAATGAGAAAAGCAAAGAAAGTACTGGCATGGCTTGCCGTTGTCCTTTTGGGGACAGTATTGGCGGGCTGCGGAAAAAAGGAGGCCCAGGTGCCTTCCAAGGAGTTTGTGTCGGAGGACGGTTCAGTAAGCGTGATGCTGGCAGAGGGATGGAAGACTGAGGATACAGAGGTGGAAAACTGGATTGGGGCTGTAAGCGCGGATGAAAGCGACGGTATATTGGTAACACAGCTTGTAAAGGGGATAGATGCAGTCAGCATAGACGATGTAAAGGGGGCATTTGAAGATGCTTATCAGGTGTCTGACATGACAGCAGTGGACGGAGTCACGGTACCGGGGCTTGAGAATGTGGAGGCTTATAAATGCAAGCTGGATATGGAAGGCATCAAAGGAGAGGGCTACTTTGTTTACGGCGATACGGATTATGCTTTCTATGGAATTCTGTATGCATCGGAGAAGATGGATGATGCTACAATGGCCTATGTGCAGGCAGTATGTAATACATGGAAGGAAACTGCGCCGGAAGTTGTGAACAATTCTACCGTAGAGGCAACGGATACTATAAAATGGATAAACGGAACCTATGCGGTACTGACCGCAATCAACGGCTGGGATTACACTTTGTTCGGCGGTATGCCTGCCAATGATGATACCATGGAACTGCAAAAGTCCTTGCTGGAAGAGTGGTGGGATATTACGGATAAGTCATCCGCAGATGAAACCATTGAGTGGCTGTTAAGCGAAGGGCACCGCATGGATTTTGCGGATATGATGGATATGCTTGCGGCAGACGGTCTGGGAGATATTCCGGAGGAAGAAAGGGCGGATTATCTTTTGGATAATTATACCAATATGACGGATGAAATCGCACAGCAGTATGCCCGGTTCTTTGCTGCTTATGAAGAAAACGGCATAGATGTTATGTCGGCATGGGATTACAGCCGCGTGATGTCGGTAATATCCAACTGCTATATCGCCGGATATTATACGGAAGCGGAAGCGCTGGATATGTCTCTGGAAGCGGCAAGTGTGATTCAGACAGTTTTTGATTCCTGGGATGCCTTTGTGGACAGCTACATGATGGGCTATGAATACTGGGCAGAAGAGAGCGCAGATGAAAGAAGGGCAGTTTACGAGGAACTGAAAGCGGCACCGGACAGCCCTTATCAGCTGGACTGGAATCTGACATTGGAGAAAAGCTGGTAAAAACATTAAGAAACGCTAAGGCTGCAAAGGACACAGCCTAAGCGTTTCTAAATGTTTCGAAGAACGCCTGAAATGCGGCGTTCTTCCCATTGGTGATTTATGCTGCGGGAAAGCGGCATGGGGGTAATATGAGGATAAAGAGGAAATGGCTTGCGGTTGTCTTGGCGTTTTTTATGGCGGTGCTTACGGGATGCGGGGAGACGGCGGAAAAGCCGGAGAAGGAATTTTGGTCGGAGGATGGTACGGTAAGCATCAGGCTGGCGGAGGGCTGGAGAGAGAAGGATGCGGCGGCGGAAGGCTGGATTGGAGCCGTCAGCAGAAACGGCCAGGACGCGGTAATGGTAATGCAGTCTGTGAAAGAGGACAGTTTTGCAGACATGGAGGATATGAAGGCGGCGGTGAAAACGGTCTGCCAGATATCCCAGCTGGAAAAGCTGGACGTAGCAGAGGGATTGCCCGGACTTAAGGAAACAGAGGCCTATAACTGTAAAATGAATATGGAAGGCGTGAGCGGAGACGGATATCTTGTTTACGGGGAAACGGATTATGCCTGCTATGCCTTTATATATGCATCCAAAAATATGAATGATAAGACTATGGAATATGCTCAGGCAGTGTGCGGTTCCTTTCAGGAAACGGCGCCGGAATGGGCAGGCAGGCCCGAAGTGGAAATGACGGATACCATTTTATGGATGAACGGGACCCATGCAGTGCTGACTGTCCTGAACGGATGTGATTATACGATATTCGGAGACGCCTATGCCGATAAGGAATTAATAAAGGCGAGCCAGGATATGCTTTCTAGGCAGTGGGGCATTACAGACCGGGAGTCGGCGGACGAATCGTTGGACTGGCTGTTAAGCAAGGGCCACCGTACGCCTTTTGCGGAGGAGATGGAGGAACTGAAGACAGAGGGGCTGGATGCGGTGCCGGAGGATGGCAGAGAGGACTTCCTTTATGAAAATTGTGGGATGACGCAGGATGAGGCAGAACGTTATGCGCAGTTTTATAAAGCGTACAGGGAAAAAGGTGAGGATGCCATATCAGCATGGGATTACAGCCGTGTTGTCATGCTGCTGTCTGGCTGCTATTATGTAGGTTATTATGAGGAAGAGGAAGCACTTGACAGGTCATTGGAGGCTGCCCGCATGATACAGATGAAATATGATTCATGGGACGATTTTACGGACAGTTACATGATGGGCTATGAGTACTGGGCGGAGGAAAGCAGCGAGATGAGAAGGCTGGTTTATGAAATCCTGCTAGAGGAACCTGACAGCCCATACCGGCTGGACTGGAATATGAAATTGGAGAAAAGCTGGTAAAATGGATATTTGACTTATAAAAACAACTGTTATATACTTCATATGGACAAATGGTTAGCAATGTATTTTGCCAATAGGGCATGACGGAGGAAAGAGTGAAAGATTTTTCAAATCTTTCACTCACAAGTTTGTGTCTGCGCTGCATCCACAAACTTGAAATGCGCAATAAAGCAGCGCAGAAATGAGGGAAAAAATGAAAAAACTGGAACAGCTTTATGAAGGAAAAGCAAAAAAGGTTTTCGCAACAGAAGACCCGGATGTGGTAATCGTAGATTATAAAGATGATGCTACGGCTTTTAATGGGGAGAAAAAAGGGACTATTGTAGGAAAGGGCGTTATTAACAACCGTATGACCAATCATGTTTTCCAGCTGCTGGAAAAAGAAGGAGTACCTACTCATTTTATCGAGGAGCTGAGCGATAGGGAGACAGCGGTAAAAAAAGTGGAAATCGTACCTTTGGAAGTTATCATCCGTAATGTGGCAGCAGGAAGCTTTTCAAAAAGACTGGGCGTACCGGAAGGAACTCCGTTCAAAGAGCCAACGATTGAATTCAGTTACAAAAACGATGGACTGGGAGACCCGCTGATTAACAGCTATTTTGCAGTGGCTTTGGGACTGGCGGACTGGGATGAAATTGAAACGATTAAAAAATATGCATTTAAGGTAAACGAGGTGCTGAAAGCATATTTTCTGCAGGCAGATATCAAACTGATTGATTTTAAGATTGAGTTCGGACGTTTCCATGGGAAAATCCTTTTAGCGGATGAGACATCTCCTGATACCTGCAGGCTCTGGGATGTACATACGAACGAAAAACTGGATAAGGACCGTTTCCGCAGGGACTTGGGAAATGTGGAGGAAGCTTATAACGAGGTGTTTAAGCGTCTTGGATTATAAAAATATTAAGAAACGCTAAGGCTGCAAAGGACGCGGCCTAAACGTTTCTTAATATTTTGAAGAACGCCTGAAATGCGGCGTTCTTCCCGGCAGTGATTTGTGCCGCCGGAAAACGGCATGGAGGCTTATAGAAGAAAGAGGGAGAAAAATGGACAGGCCAAAAGAGGAGTGCGGAGTTTTTGGAATGTATGACTTGGACGGCGGCGACGTGGCGGCAACCATTTATTATGGTTTGTTTGCGCTGCAGCATAGAGGGCAGGAAAGCTGCGGGATTGCTGTCAGCGATACGGGAGGCCCGAAAGGCAGGGTGTTAAGCCGGAAGGAAATGGGACTGTTAAATGAGGTTTTTACACCGGAGGCTCTGGAAAAACTGAAAGGAGATATCGGTGTAGGCCATGTCCGTTATTCCACTGCCGGAAGCAGTACAAGGGAAAATGCCCAGCCTCTGGTGCTGAATTATGTAAAGGGGACTTTGGGACTGGCCCATAACGGAAACCTGATTAATGCGCCCATGTTGCGCCATGAACTGGAGTATACAGGAGCAATTTTTCAGACCACTATAGATTCCGAGGTAATTGCTTATCATATTGCCAGGGAGCGTCTCAACTGCGGCAGCGTGGAACAGGCGGTAGGGCGCGCTATGAAGAAAATCAAGGGAGCATATTCCCTGATTGTAATGTCTCCCCGCAAGCTGATAGGGGCGAGGGATCCTTTCGGCTTCCGTCCGCTTTGCATCGGAAAAAGGGAGAACGCCTATATTCTTGCATCGGAAACCTGTGCCTTGGATACGGTAGGGGCGGAATATGTACGGGATGTGCTGCCCGGCGAGATTGTTACGATTTCTCCGGAGAAAGGTATAGAATCCGATACCAGCATGTGCCTTCCTAAAGAGAAGCAGGCAAGATGCGTATTTGAATATATTTATTTTTCCCGTCCGGACAGTTATTTTGACGGAGTAAGCGTATATAATTCCCGGATTCTTGCAGGCAGGTATCTCGCCATGGATTCGCCGGTGGAAGCGGATTTGGTGGTGGGTGTGCCTGAGTCGGGAAACTGTGCGGCATTGGGATATTCTCTTCAGTCAGGGATTCCCTGCGGTCAGGCATTTGTAAAAAATACTTATGTGGGCCGTACTTTTATCAAACCGAAACAGAAGAACCGGGAAAGCAGCGTAAAGGTGAAACTGAATGTGCTGCGGGAAGCGGTAGCCGGGAAACGGATTATTATGATTGACGATTCCATTGTGCGCGGGACAACTTCGGACAGGATTGTCCATATGCTGCGGGAGGCCGGGGCAAAAGAGGTGCACATGCGGGTCAGCTCTCCGCCTTTTTTGTGGCCTTGCTACTTTGGAACCGATGTGCCTGCAAGAGAACAGCTGATTGCCTATCGGCGTTCGGTAGAAGAAATATGTAAAATCATCGGTGCGGATTCTCTGGCATATTTAAGGGAAGAACGTTTGGAAGAAATTGCAGGAGGCCTTGGCATATGCAAGGGCTGTTTTAACGGAAAATATCCGATGGAGCCTCCGGGTGAGGATATTAGGGGGAGTTACGAAAGGTAGGGTTAAATAAATAGGTAATTGCGAAATACGGTGATTCTGTACTTGTCATTGTGCATCTTGTATATTCCAACACAGACGCGCTTTCGCTCTGCGATTACCGTAACGGTACGTAAGCTGCCAAAATACGGCAG
>DNJW01000043.1 GCA_003488965.1 Lachnospiraceae bacterium
ACTTGAAAAAGAGGGGAGGTGGTGGATATGAGTACATATGAAGTTTTAAGCCTGTTAATTCTGGGCGGTACGTTTCTCATTTCACTGCTTGTGTGTAGACGTCACAGATGATACAAGGATATTGGAATGCACCATGATTCTACACGGTTTACACGGAAAAGGATGGGATATTTTTGTTCTTAAATCACGTAGGATATGGTATTTATCCATAAAATGTGGTATACTAAATATAATCTTAGATTGATTGGAGGAGTTTATATGACAGTAGATGCGGCTTGGGATTATGCCATTGGTATGATTAAAGTTGACGGGCTTGAGCCCACAGAAGATTTCAAAAAATATATTGAATTGGAAAAAAACGGGCAAGCTACTACGGAAGATTTAAAGAAATATCTGGACAAAAAATATAAGGTAAAGCAGGATGCTTGATCCATATGTATATCCCGGAACTAATATCCTCAGGAATATCTTAGGTATTCAAGATCGGCAGATGCTGGATGATGCAGAGGCAGATTATGTTTCCCTTCGTCTAAGAGAGCTCGCTGAGAATCCATTAGAAGGGAGTTATGATGTCGGTCATTTGGCCAAAATGCATAAATATATCTTCCAGGATATTTACGAATGGGCTGGAAAAATCCGCACAATCAACATAGAAAAAGAGGAACCTGCATTAGGTGGTTTGTCTATAGAATATTCAGACAAGGCAAAAATTGAGGGCGATTTGTCTGACGCCTTAAAGAAGATGACATCACGTTCTTGGGCCAGCCTATCTTTAGATGGCAGGGCAAAATGTTTTTCAGAAGATTTAGCGGCAGTATGGAAAGTACATGGTTTTCGTGAAGGCAATACCAGGCTTGCCGTGACTTTTTGTTGCCAGTTTATCGAGGCGCAAGGAATCTCCATTGACCGAACAATTTTTGAGAAACATAGCACGTACGTCCGGACTGCGCTTGTCGCTTACTCAGCAGTATTCCACGATTTAGGGGATTTATCTAAGAAAGAATACTTGGAAAGAATCATCAGAGATTCTTTGGAACATGCAAAAACCACTGTGTAAGGAATAAAACTTTAAAAAACCCACGGAATCAATCCCGCAGGCTTTTAATACATAAGTTACTCACAGCAGAGCCGTGCATTGTTAAAGTGCTATTATGTTCTCCCTTTTTGTTTTTTGGGCATTTGTATCGGAATTCTCGTCGCATCCCGGAACAGGAATTCCAATTTTTCATCGGCGTATACGGTCACGGATTCAATCATAGAGTTCCATAAATCATCGTCGAACTCATCCAAAATATCCCCACATTCCCGCAGTTCATCCAGGCAACGGCGGATTTGCTCTTTCCTTCCCGATTGCTCTAAAATCTCTTTTTGTATGGCCTCGATTTCCTCCTCAGCCTTTTTACATTCTGTATCCAGCTCAGAAAAGTGCCGGTTGTATTCCTCCTGGTCTTGGATCTGCCTTGTGTTTTCTTCCATATAAAGGCGGAGGCTGTTCATCAGATGGCTATGCTTGTTTTGAGCTTCAGCCAGCTTCCTTTCCAATTTGCTGGTATCAGCAAGTAGCGGCAGCATTTCCTCAAACCGGGCAATATACTGTTCTTTATTGCCGAGCATCCGGTTAAACGCTTCCACGAAGGCTGCTTCGAGGGTCGCCTCGTCCAAATTCGGAGTAGAACAGGCCGTTTTTTCTTCATATTTTTGGTTGCAACGCCAAATGTATTTACGGTGTTTACTATTGCTGTGCCAAACTTTCCGGCCGTAATAACCGCCACAATCCCCACAGATAACCTTTGCCGCAAACGGATTGCTGCGGTGCAGCTTATGGCGTTCTGGACGCCGCCGTTCAATCTCTTTTTGCACCAGGTCAAAAGTTGCCGGGTCAATGATGGCCGGGTGCGAGTCCTTAATATAGTATTGCGGTATCTCGCCACAGTTTTTCTTGACGCGTTTGGTTAAGAAATCGGCAACATAGGTTTTCTGGAGCAGGGCGTCCCCTTTGTATTTCTCGTTTTGGAGAATGCTCATAATTGTCGAGACTCTCCAATTTTCCTTGCCCATTGGCGTTGGTATACCCTGTTTTGTGAGGTGGTCGGCAATCATCCGGACAGTCTGCCCTTCTAGAAACAGTTGATAAATCTTGCGGATAATTTTTGCCTCATCCTCTACAATCTCCAAAATACCATCCTCGCCCTTCTTGTACCCAAGGAAGTGCTTATAGGCAAGGGAGAACTTCCCTTCCTCCATGCTGCGGCGCTTCCCCCAGGTAATGTTCTCGCTGATGGAGCGGCTTTCTTCCTGCGCCAGGCTGCTCATAATCGTAATCATTACCTCGCCTTTGGCGTCTAGGGTGTAGATATTTTCCTTCTCAAAATATACTTCCACATTCCGTTCCTTTAGCTTGCGGACGGTCGTCAGGGTATCTACTGTATTGCGGGCAAAGCGGCTGATGGATTTGGTGAGGATCAGGTCGATTTTGCCATCCAGTGCGTCAGCCACCATACGGTTAAACCCCTCACGTCTTTTAGTGTTCGTGCCGGAGATTCCTTCGTCTGCGTACAGGCCGACAAATTCCCATTCCGGGTTGCTTTGGATATGGCGGGTATAAAAGTCAACCTGTGCCTCATAACTGGACTGCTGTTCGTCTGAATCTGTAGACACACGGGCATAAGCCGCTACGCGCCGTTTTTGCTGCATCGTTGCATCTATGGCATTCTGACGCAGGCTGGCGCGGCTCTCTATCTTTTGGACTTTTCTTGTAAATGCCGGCATTCTTCCTCATCCCCTTTCCTTTTTTGCCTGATAACCTCCAGCTGACGTTCCCGCGCTTTCTGCCTCATTTCCGGCGTCCAGCTTTCCCGGCGGGATGGATGCCGCCAAGTGACGCTTTCCATATGGCCGTCATGGAAAACGTAGACCAGGCAGTTGTGCTCCGGCACTAATATCTCATCAATATCCCGGGTCAGTTCCTCCCGTCCCCAGCCGCCATGCCCCAAAACCTCGGAAGTCTTAGCGATGAGTATGTCTTCCGGAATCCGCTGCGACGGGCATTCGGATTTTCCATAAACATGGAAAGTGGAACATACCCATTGTGGTTTCTTGGTGTACTTCTTATCCGAAGCGGTTAGCTTACGGGAAAAATGCCTGCCGCATAAGCCGCAGCGGATCATTCCCGTGAATAAATATGGGGAAGAGGGCCTTGCCGTATGCGGGCGTGAGTATTCTGCCGCCCGCCGCTCCAGCTCATTCTGTACCCTCTGGAAAGTTTCCCTGTCGATGATGGCTTCATGGCTGTCTTCCACATAATACATGGGCAATTCGCCGTGGTTTATCATCTTCTTTTTGGTGATATGGTCGGATCTGTAGGTTTTCTGGAGCAGCAGATTGCCGGTATAGGTTTCCCGCTGCAGGATGCCACGGATGGTGCTCTTGCTCCATAAATTCCCCCACCTGGTTGGGACGCCCTCCCGGTTCAGCTTCTTAGCAATGGGTGCGATGCCCATGCCGCTGAGAAAGTTGTTAAAGATTTGTTTTACAATCTCTGCTTCTTCGGGGACCACCTGCAGCATACCGTCCTTAAAACGGTATCCGAACAATCCGCCGCCCGTAGGGATTCCTCGCTCAAAGTTCTTGCGGATGCGCCACTTGACGTTTTCCGAGGCGGATCGGCTTTCCTCCTGGGCAAAGGAAGCCAGCAGGGTCAGCATTAGTTCGCCGTCCGTGCTTAATGTGTGGATATTTTCTTTCTCAAAAAATATGTCAATCTCCAACGCTTTAAGCTCACGGGCAGTCTCCAGCAGTGTCACCGTGTTGCGCGCTAACCGGGTAATGGATTTTACAATTACCATGTCGATTTTCCCTGCCCGGCAGTCGGAGAGCAGTTTTTGGAACTGTGGGCGGTTTTCTTTCGTGCCGGTCATTGCTTCATCGGCATAAATTCCGGCCAGTTCCCAGTCGCCCCGGCTTCCTATATAATTATTATAGTAACTGATCTGTGCAGATAAGGAATGAAGCTGCGCGTCCTTGCCGGATGATACGCGCGCATAGGCAGCGACACGTTTACGTTTG
>DNJW01000127.1 GCA_003488965.1 Lachnospiraceae bacterium
GCTGCGGGAGGAGCTGAACCGGCTGTGAGGCGGCGGCTTTTTCTTTGTAGACGCTGGTGCAACCCGCAATAACGAATTGATCAGGAGGGGAAGCAAGATGGAACGTTGTCCGTGGTGTCTGGGAAATGAGGAGATGATCCGCTACCATGATGAGGAGTGGGGCGTGCCTGTCCATGATGACCGTAAGCAGTTTGAGTTCCTGATGATGGAGGTCATGCAGTGCGGCCTGAACTGGAATATGATGCTTCAAAAGAGAGAGATTTTCCGGGAGTGCTTTGACGGCTTTGATTACGAAAAGGTGGCGGAGTATGGGGAAGCGGATATTCAGCGGATATTGGAGAAGGAGGGGATGATTAAGTCCCGGCGGAAGGTAGAGGCGGTGATTCACAATGCCGGATGTTTTCGGAAAGTGAGGGAGGAATTCGGGACATTCTGCCAGTACCTGTGGGGTTTTTCACAGGGAAAAATGATTCTGTATATGGGGCACCAGAAAGGGCAGATTCCGGCCAGAAACGGGCTGTCGGATCAGATAGCGAAGGACTTGAAGAAGAGAGGATTCAAGTATCTGGGGTCTGTAACGGTGTATGCCCATCTGCAGGCCTGCGGGATGGTGAACGATCATCAGGAGACCTGCTTCCGATATCGGGAGGTGACGGACGGGACGGAGACGGTGCGGAAGAGACGGGATAAGGAGGCGTAGGAAATCGGCTTTAGTTCCTCCTGCTGCGATTTATACTGCACACCGTTTGAGGTCTTGATTATAACCGATTTCAGGCTGCCCTGTGGGGACAATCGTGCTGCTGCTCACTGAATATCAGCAATTGTCGGCGGGGCAGCCCGTTTATACTCGTGAACACATTTAATGCCGCTTTCTGCTCTGGATTGCTGATGTGTCCACCCGTTATACTGTGCAGACGGCAATTATTTGCGTTTGTGAGTATACATTATGACAGATTTTCAGGCATTGAAAACATACCGGTCCAGTCTGGCAAAAGCCTCCTGCACCCGGGAGAGAGGCAGGGCCAGATTCATGCGGATATGGCAGGGGCCGTGGAACATCCTTCCGTCCTGCCAGGCAACGCCCACATCCCAGCCGGCCTGTTCTAATTCTTCAATGGTTTTGCCATGAGCCTCACACCACTCCGTGCAGTCCAGGAACAGCATGTAGGTGCCCTGGGGTCTGGAAACCCTGACACCCTGGAAATGCTTCCAGATGTAGGTGCAGGCGAAGTCAATGTTGCCTGTGATGACCTGGCACAGTTCGTCCACCCATTCGTAACCTTCAGGCTGACAGGCTCCTATCAGGGCATACATGGACAGGACATTCATGCTGTTGTAATGGGAGAGGGAGGACTCTTTTTCCACCCGGTCCCGGACGGTTTTGTTGTAAATAATATGGTAGCTGCCCACCAGACCAGCCAGGTTAAAGGTCTTGGAGGGAGCATAAAGTGCTACGGTGCGATTGCGGGCATCCTCGCTGACACTCTGTGTGGGTACATGGCTGTGTCCGGTGAGAATGATATCGGACCAGATCTCATCGGAAACCACCATCACATCGTGTTTTTCGCATAACTCCATGAATTGCTCCACCTCCCATTGCTCCCACACACGGCCGCAGGGATTGTGGGGGGAACAGAATACGGCGGCATGGATTTTCTGCTCCGTGATTTTCTTCTCCATATCGGCGAAATCCATGCGGTAGATGCCGTCCTCATCCAAAACCAGCGGACTGTGGACGATATGGTAGCCATTGTTGCCCAGGCTTCCGGTAAAGCCGATGTAGGTAGGGGAGTGGAGAAGCACATTGTCGCCTTTGGAACAGAAAACATTCAGAGCGCTGATTACGCCTCCCAGCACGCCGTTCTCATAGCCGATGCACTCTTTGGACAGGCCTGTGGCGCCGTTTCGCTTCTCCTGCCACCTGACGATTGCATCCAGATACTCCTCCCGGGGAGAAAAGTAACCGTAATGGGGGGCTTTCGCACGGGAAATGATGGCTTCCGGTATCGTGGGAACCGTTGGAAAGTTCATGTCGGCTACCCACATGGGAATCACGTCAAAGCCTTCCTTCGGTTTTGCGGGGGCGCCTCCGGAACCCAGGCCGTCCACGGCGATGGCATCCATTCCGTTGCGATTCATAATTGACGTAAAATCGTATTTCATCTCAGGTACATCCTTTCTGGTTTTCTTTTGGGGACTTTACAAGTGCGGCTTCCCATAGTTGAATGCGGCGCAAAGGGCGCGCCTTTTATCGAAAGCGGAGAATGCTTCCGATAAGACACATTATAACATGAAAGTCTTTCCGGTGGTATACCTGGAAATAGATTTTATTGAGTGAGTGTTCTGGCAATGTGGAAAAAACATGGTAAATGAATGCGCTCACGAGTACTGTCCGATTTGCCGTCTGCTGCGGTAAGGCTGCTTCCTTCAGGCAAAACCGCTGTCCTTTGGGTAAGAGCGCGGTTAAAAGTTAAAACGCAGATATTAAATGCGTTGAATATAATGTGTCTATAAAAATAAAAACAAAAAAAGTAGCATATTTCGCGGGGGAGGAGTAAAATGTAGTAGGGGATGCTTTGGAAACTCCGTCAGATTGGAAATTGCCATGGATGGAGGCGGGAAGCAGCGCTCATTCGTTATACATTTCATGTTGGCAAATGTTTGTGACCATGGGTATATACTCGCGAGCGCATTCATTTTTCGGTGTTCTGTTCTACAATACAGATGCGCTCGCTCGTTATACATTCAGGTTGGCAAATGTTTTTGACCGTGAGTATAAATTGAGAGGAAGGAAAACATGTCGAAAGAATTTGATGAGTTTATTGCTGATAAACCAGAGGTGAATATCGCTTCAAAAGAAGAGGTTTCCCTGATAAAAATCAAACTTGGAAAGAGCCACAGGAAGGAATCGGACTGGGAAGTAATAAAGGATATTTTTCAGAGAAGGGACTTTATCACTTTTATTCCGAACAGAAAAATGAGGGGGATTAAAAAGATAGAAAATTTACCCTGTGAATATGGATACCTGATTGTTTTTTCTAACATAGACGATTGCACAAGGTACATTCAGGGAAAACAATATGGAATGGCAAGTCCAAGATATGTCCAGATTATCAGTATTTCTTCTATGGATGTATGGGAGATAGCAGAGCGAAATGGCAGAGATGTTCTCATCGATGTAAATGGGGAGATTAGTTCCAAGTGCATTATGTATACTCACGGGGAAGGGCGGCTGAAGGCTGTTGTTCTGGCAGACGGATATGGTAACAAGTTTACGCGGTAGGAACCGAAAGAAAAAGAACTGAATCGATGACCGGCAGAAAAGACATTACTCTGGAAATGATTCTGCAGGGCGGCAGGGAACTCCCGGATATAGATGCAACCAGGTATCAGGGAGATGCTCCGCAGGATAGTGGCGGCAGTGGGCTTTGATAAATCGGAATACGAAAAGGGTACTCTAAGGCATATCGGGGAGAGCAATGAGGAATGGTTCCTTACATGCTGGCTTCGCTGGAAGCGGACGGTTTCGCTTTCCAACGAGCAGAGAGAAGCGCTTTTTCAATGGGCAGAGGAGCATGTGACTAAGCGCGTGCAGGGCATTATGGAAGGGAACCACCGGAACTATTACGGGGAATGCGCCGCCTATATCGCAGCGCTGGGAGAAGCCAGGGAATCCGGAGGAGAGCAAAACGGAAAACAGGCTACCATGGCGAAGTACATGGATGCATACAGCAGACGGAGCGCATTCCGTCAGGAGATGCGGGGGTATGGGATGGTGGATGGAAGGAAAAAGTAATTGTATATGATTATGTCGATAGTCATATCCCCATGTTTGACAACATGTATGCGAAAAGGCTTAAAGCATATAAACAGATTGGGTATGAGGTTTGTACTGGAATAAAAGGTGAAAAACAAACTGCAAATGCTATTTTTGGCGGAGATAATTATGTAGAGGTTTTTCAAAGAGACTTGCTTGAAGCAGATAATAACATTATCATTTCAAGCCCGGTAATCAGCGGCTCAAAAGTATACGAATTGATTCGTTTGCTTAAAGATAAACAGGTAAATGGAGTTGACGTTACGATAGTGACATGGGAACCGGATTCTTATAATTTTGGCGATGCGGGCTTCTGGATGCAGCTGCACGAAGAAATAAGGCAGGCTGGATTTTATATAAAGACTGCCCGAGATTCATGTGAGCACTTTTCCATTATAGACCAGAATATTGTTTGGTATGGCAATATTAACATATTAGGTAATGCAAAGTTCGAGGATAGCATGATGCGTTTGGAGAGTAGGGAAATTGCTGCAGAATTGATGGAGATAACCTTTGGGGGAAAACCGATATAAGTTAAAACAGGATTATCCCGGAGCCGTCAGTGTACTGAAGGAGATTCGCCAGATTACGAAGGCGAGTCAGTGGATGGACGAATGGATACAAGGTATCAGGCTTTTCTGGAAGAATATTGTAGAAAGAAGCTGCTGCTGAAGGAGTTGGAATGGGCCCGGGTATAACCATATGGAGAGTTTTCTCGTAAAAGCTGTGAAAATTGACAAAAATTGTGTCAATTTTAAAAAATTATGTTATAATGTTGGAAGAGAGAATTTTGAACTAATTTGTATACGTTAAAACGAACAAAAATGTGGAACGATGTAGAATATTATCAGGCGGATAAATGCTTTTCTTTACAAATCCGGAAGCGGGGGAGGATTTTCTTTCGGCTTCTATAAACAGAGGATTGGACAATGAGAAGTCGATGAATGTAAAGGTAAAGCTTCAGGATTTCATGAATGACTTTGCTTTTGTAATGGAGATACTTTCAGAAGTAAAATAAGGGGAATTTTATGATGAAAGCTGTGATTGGCGAAGTGAATAAGGCCAGGGAACTCTTTTATATCAAAGATTTTCCTGGCAATTTGTTTATTTTGCTTTAGGAAGAGAACTACATAGATAGGTTTATACCCACAAACGAAAATAATTGCCGTCTATACAGTATAACGAGTGAATGCATCAGCAATCCAGAGCAGAAAGCGGCAATTATACTCAAGATTGCCAGGATTTACTGTTCTGTCTGAGTCGAGCCTATATGGCTGGCGGCCTTTCATTGTTGATTATTGCAAATTTTAATGGCATGCAGTATAAATGCATTTACGAGTATAACATGCCATTGTTCAAAGAAGACATAACGTTGATTAAGCTGTAAGACATCAAAAAGGGTAAAATGTTATGGATGGTACAGACAAGAAGAGCATTCAGGATACGCTTCAATATTATAACAGAAATGCAAAAGACTTTGTCGGCAACACGGTCACAGTTGATTTTACGGCCACCCAGACACGCTTTGTATCAAAGTTAGGGAGAGGATCTCATATCCTTGATTTTGGATGTGGATCAGGTCGGGATACGAAATATTTTCTGAGTCAGGGATATCGGGTCACTGCGACAGACGGGTCTGTTGAATTATGTAAACTGGCGAGCGAATATACCGGGATTCCTGTAAAGCATATGATGTTCCAGGAATTAGAGGAAAAGGAGATTTATGACGGAATCTGGGCCTGTTCTTCTATTCTGCATCTGCCCCTTCTGGAGTTGAACGATGTCTTTCATCGGATAACGGCGGCATTGAAGAAGGACGGAGTTCTCTATACTTCCTTTAAGTATGGGAGCTATGAGGGGAAGCGGAATGGAAGATATTTTACGGATATGACAGAAGACAGGTTTTCTGATATTTTGAAAGATATAAAGGGTCTGGAACTGGAAGAACAATGGGTTACTTCAGACGTAAGGCCAGGGAGAGGCGATGAGAAATGGCTGAATATTATATTGCGCAAAATTTAGCGGATGAATTAATCCAGATAGAGACAACGGATGTCATGACCGGTGACAGGAATCAGAGCCGTTTTTTGTATTATCAACTGAAAAAGAGCATCCGACAGGCACAAAAGATAGATATTATTGTATCATTTCTGATGGAGTCAGGGGTGCGCATGATTCTGGATGATTTGAAAGCTGCGCTGGACAGGGGGACTGTTATCCGTCTGCTGACCGGGAATTATCTTGGAATTACGCAGCCCTCAGCATTGTATCTGATAAAGAAAGAACTGGGGAATCAAATCGATTTACGCTTTTATAACCAGAAGAGACGTTCTTTTCATCCAAAGGCATATATTTTTCATTATGAAAACGGAAGTGAAATCTACATAGGGTCTTCAAATGTGTCTAAAAGTGCACTGACTTCCGGCATAGAGTGGAATTACAGATTCAGCAGTCAGAAAGACAGGGGGAATTTTAATCTGTTCTATTCGACTTTTGTGGATTTATTTGAGAACCATTCAATTATTATAGATGATGTTGAGTTGAAGCGTTATTCTAAAAGCTGGCATAAACCGGCTGTAGCGAAGGATTTGGAAAAGTATGACAATCTGGAGGATTATCCGGACGCGAAGGTGGAGGCGCTGTTTCAACCAAGAGGAGCGCAGATAGAGGCGTTGTATGCACTGGAAGACAGCAGGGCGGAAGGGGCTACAAAGGCTCTGGTGCAGGCGGCAACTGGAATAGGAAAGACATATCTGGCGGCATTTGATTCGGCAAAATATGAGCATGTTCTGTTTGTGGCACATCGGGAAGAGATTCTGAAGCAGGCTGCTGTATCTTTTCGGAATGTCAGGGATTCAGATGATTATGGGTTCTTTTATGGGAAATTCAAACAGACTGACAAGAGTGTCATATTTGCTTCTGTAGCAACTCTGGGAAAAGAGGAATATCTTCAGGATGCATATTTTAGGCGGGATTATTTTGACTATGTTGTAATTGACGAATTTCACCATGCTGTAAACGAACAATATCGACAGATTATCAACTATTTCCGCCCGAAATTTCTACTGGGCCTGACAGCCACTCCGGAGAGAATGGATAACAGGGATATTTATGAAATCTGCGATTATAATGTGCCCTATGAAATTTCCTTAAAGGATGCCATCAACAAAGGAATGTTGGTTCCTTTTCATTATTATGGGATATATGATGAGACGGATTATTCTGGTTTTCGCGTGGTTCGGGGGCATTATGAAGAAAAAGACCTGAACGTTGCTTATATTGGAAATGTCAGAAGATATGATTTGATATATAAGCATTATATGAAATATCGCTCACAGAGGGCTTTTGGTTTCTGCTGCTCTAAAAAGCATGCGGAGGATATGGCAGAGGAATTTTGCCGACGGGGAATCCCCTCTGTGGCGGTGTACAGCAATTCTGACGGAGCATATTCGGAGGACAGGGATATCGCCCTGGAAAAGCTGAAAAAAGGGGAAGTTAAGATAATCTTCTCGATAGATATGTTTAATGAAGGTGTGGATCTTCCGGAGGTTGACATGGTATTATTTTTGCGCCCCACAGAGTCTCCGGTGGTGTTTCTACAACAGTTGGGCCGGGGCCTGCGTAAAAGTAAAGGGAAAGAATATCTTAATGTGCTTGACTTTATTGGGAATTATGAAAAGGCTGGGAGAATTCCGCTGTTCCTTGGTGGGGAAGTGGTTTATGCGGAGAATGGAGATAAGCGGACAAGCGACATAGAATATCCGGATGATTGCATCGTAGATTTCGAGATGCGCCTGATTGATTTGTTCAGGGAGATGGAAAAGAAAGGGCTGACCATTCGGGAGATTATCAGAAGGGAATATTTCCGGATAAAGGAATTGTTGGACGGAAAGGTGCCTACACGAATGGAATTATTTACACACATGGAGGATGACATTTACCAGATGTGTGTGAGAAACGCCAAAGAAAATCCGTTCCGCAGATATATGGACTTTCTTCATGAAATGGGTGAGTTGTCTATGGATGAAGAGGCGGTGTTTGGTGGGCTGGGGCGTGAATTTTTAAATTTATTGGAGACCACGGATATGCAGAAGGTGTATAAGATGCCTGTTTTATACAGCTTTTATAATGATGGGGATATCCGTATGGCAGTTACGGATGAGGAAATTTTGCAGGCATGGAAGAAATTTTTTTCTGAGGGGACGAACTGGAGGGATTTGCAGGAAAGGATAACTTATAAGGAGTTTCAGCAAATTACGGATAAGCAACATTTGTCCAAGGCAAAAACTATGCCGATACGGTATTTGAAGGCTTCAGGGAAAGGATTTTTTATTGACGTGCCGGGGTATGCCATTGGAATCAGGGGAGATTTGGAAACGGTGATGATGAACCGGATTATGGGAGTGCAGATGGCAGATATTATTGAGTATCGGACGGTGGAGTATTATCGGAGGAGGTATCGGGATGGTCGGTGAAAGAGATTAACGATATCGTGAATTCTCAGTAATTTTTAAGTTGGTTGTTTTGCATTGATGTACCTAAAATGTATTGTGGATTAAATGCAATTATGCGGCTGTGACTAAACAGTGTAAATATGAAAAACATCGGAGGAATCGGAGAAATGGGGAATGACTACTATAGATATATCAAGGAGAATATACGAATACAAGATATATGCGGAAAACTGGGGATTCCTGTTTATGGACAGGGTAGTACAAATATGTGTAAATGCCCTTTCCATGATGATCGTATTCCATCTATGGCTATATATGAAAATCATGCCTATTGCTATGCTTGTCATAAAAGATGGGATAATCTTGATTTTGTCGGAGAGCAATTGAGTTTGGACTTTGAAGGGCGAATAGAGTGGATGGAAACGAACTTTCCAGAAATTTTGTCTAAAAAATCGGAACTTACAAAATCCAACGAGAAAGCAATACCGAAAAGCGGCTACGAAATCGCATATAAGTTATATGCCGATATGACTTCCGAGGAGGATAGGAATTTACAGCAGTTTGCGGATAAGCGCAAGTTTAAAAAATCATTTTTACAAGAGCAAGGCATCTTTTTCGCAAAGGGGCGGAAACTACAGGTATGTTATGTACAGGATGAGAATACGAGTATTGAGGAACGGACAAAGCTCGATAGGTGTAAATTGCTGCTCCGCCAGCCTTGGCATGAAAGGTCTTTAACGGATCGGTATGCGGATTATTTTCCGACAGATGGAGTGATAATCTCGATTCGGGATAGAAAGAGGGATATCGTAGGGTTTGCTCAGCGTATGGCAGAGAACCAAAAGCTGAGATATAAATTTACGAAAGAACTGCCTAAAAGAACGATACTATATCGGGTAGATGTATTTGAAAAAAGGATTCAGACAGAAAAAAAGAGCCAAAGTATTGAGGTATATCTTGTGGAGGGGATATTTGATGCACTGCGCATGGAGACTGAAGGAAAAAATGCGCTTGCGGTTTTGGGAAGCCAATTGACAAAAACGCAGACATCGGAATTGGAAACGGTATTGCAGGAGTATAACCGGTCGACATCTATACATATTTTTATGGATCAAGATGAAGCAGGACAGAGGGGAAATTTGCAGACTCTGAAAAATCTGTGGAGCAAAGAATTCTTTCGGAAGAATTATATAGATATTATAGTTCCGTTAGAAGGAAAAGACCCTGACCAATGCTTTCAAAGAGGTAAAGATGCAAAGATAAGGAAATATCTTCCATTTGAGTATTTAGTTCGCTCCAACATACCGGATGAAATAAGGGAAAAGGAGATTGATACAAAAAAATGTTTTGAGAGCTTGGGGACGGAAGATAAGGTAATATGCCTAAGTAAAATAAGTCATTGGCTACCCGAGCTTTACTGGCAAGATATTTTGGATGCCTATGCCGTAGTGCAGAACAATTACTTTGTCCAGATAATCAGCGCGTATATAGGTAACAGGAGAATAGATCTTTCAGGGGATTCAAAAGCTTTAAGAACTTCAAAAGTATTTTTAGGCAGAACAGATTCCTATCAGTTTCAAACAGCTTTACAGATAGCCCGAACAAGCTATGGGAGGGAGGCTTTGCCGTTGGACGAGTTGAGCTGGAATCGGATTCAAGCCTGTGCAGATGCCTTTTTTGCATACTTTAAGGATACTCTCCAAAAAGGGAATACTTTAAGAATTCCTTTGCTGACTATGCGTTTTCCTAAAAAACTCGGCGAAGAGCGAACAAAATCGATTTATGTTCATGAGCGGCTGATTCTCCAGCAATATGTTCTAAATGAAATGTTGGGAGAAGGGGATAACGGCTATGCCTCCTATATTCCGGCAGTGCGTTATAATCGGCAGAACAATAGGATTATAACAACAGGGGAAAACATTGATAGAGAGACAGTTAGCTTTGCCTATCAAATTGATATGGATGCCCTGCTAGAGAGCGGAGTGACAGGGCATGGAATGTACCGGGAATATTATAGCTGTTGGAAAACGTATATTCAATATATTCAGGAAGGAATCCAAAAGTTAAATTCTGATCGTATTTACAGAATTAAACTGGACATTCGAAAATTCTATGATAGCATTCCTCAATATGCTGTCCGCAGGGCAATTTTTCCAGCATTGTTGAAAGCGCTGAGAGCCGATTCGGATAAATTCTCGACATTTCGAGCAGAAGAAACGGAGGATGATGTCAACAACCTTGCAGAGAAGGTGACATCCTGGCTTCTCGGGGAATTATTCGAAAGCAAGTATTATGATGCGGAGGACGGAAGTGTAGCTACAAAAAAAGAAACAACAACGGGCATTCCACAAGGACCGAATCTCTCCGCATATATTGCTAATATAGTTCTGTTTGATATGGACGGAAAGGTTGTGAAACTGGTTGATAAGATAAACAAAAGTGCTCCTGAGGGGACGATTATTATTCGTTATGCAAGGTATGTAGATGATATGATTATAATATCTTCCAATGCCGATGCATTACTTGAAATGAAAAGCCTGATATCTAGTGAATTATACGAGTTGGGATTGGTGCTCAGTCCTAAGACAGACAGAGAAGATGGCGTTTCGAAAGAGGAAGCATTGGCATGGACTACGGATCAAAGAGGTGGGTTGGGTGTTTCTACGGTTTTCGACTTTCCCGATGATACATTAGATGACGTTTTGGATGAAATGGAGTCGTATGAAATAACAGACCGGAGAAGCGCATTGAAGCTTTTGGAAACTGCTCTTTTTGCGGTGGACAAAGATTTTTTGCCGGAGGAAGCAGATCAGAACCGTCTTTTGAGCGTTCTTTTTCATACCCAGGAAATTCGTTTTACAGACATGGTGCGTGTTGCCGAATTGTTGCTAATTAAAGCGGCTCGGCAAACTGGAAACATAGATGAAAAAAACATTTATGACCGTTTTATGGAACTTTGGTCTGTTGGAAAGAAGTCGAGTCCAAGGGATTCATTGTTCTGGGAAGAGGGGATTGAACTTTATCTATTTATTGAAGGCTGTAATAAGGTTTTAAAGAGGAAAGGGGATTCCATACGGGCAAAGGAGCGCTTCCTGATTTGGAAAATGGCGAAAGTAGCAATCGGGAAGTGCTGGCAGAAAGAGTTTGTTCGGGAGATTGTAAGGCAACTGAAAGAAAAACGGGTACTCAAGGAAAACCAATGGGTATTAGGATTGCGAATAATGGAAGTTCAATGTCGATTGAAGGAAGAGGGATTTATATCTGGTGGGACATGTGCGCTTGAAGGGAAGAATGCGTTTGAATGTCGGTGGCAGTATGCTTTTTGGGAAAAAGAAGATGAGCTTTCCTGGAAATTTACTTCGGATAAGGCAGAAGAGAGAATAGTATCGATTTTTCATAGTGCTGCTTTTTATCTGGGCAAGGTATCAGAAGAAAAGGAATACAGGGAAATAAAAAGTGCCGTGGTGGAAGGAGCACCGGAGATTCTTGTTCAGGAAAACACCGGAATATTGGGACATTGTTTGGCTGATTGGTTTCAGGAACAACAGGAAAGAGAACCAGAGGAAGAGAGTACCAGAATCTCTTTGCTTACTTTGCTGAATCTTTTGGAGGATAGTGTAAAAGCTGAAATAATTGATAAGCTTTCCCATTTCCAGGAATATATGTTTCACGTGGGGAAGGAGAGTCTGAAGAATTGTCTGCCTGTAGTGCCGGGTGTCGGCTATCCGGGGATTATTGCGGAGACGGCATCCATGAAACAGGGGAGGAGTGTCGTTAAGAGGGTTGACTTTGTACCATCGGCTAATGCAAAGCCAGAGAATTGGGAAAAAGAGGAAGAAAACGTTTATTCGCTCTTCTCTATGGTGTTGGACGAGGGATTTGTTGCGTTAGATACATTGTTTGAAGATAACGGGCAAAAGGAGTTACAGATACCGTTGATTCTGAATACTTATCAAAGATTGTATGAAGAGATACGGAAAATCCAAGAGGAAAATCCCTTGCAGTCGGTTGTGCTGTCAAGAAAAAACATATTTGTCAAAAGGGGGGATGAAAAGGAAGATATCTCGCTTCTTCTCTGCTTTTATCTGCTGCCGGAAACGCATACGGGGAATGGCGTTTTGCTGGATGGCAGAAGAGGAAGGTTCACCTTTCAAACAATACAAGATTCAGGAAGCTTTTATTGGATTGCGGGTTATCTTGTCAAGGACGTATGCCATTTCGATGCATTACGCTTGGAATATGATAATGATGGTATTTCAGAAGAAAAAGCAGATGAAGTCAAAATGATGGAATATACATTTAGGCGTTTAACTGGTGAAAGTCTGAATTTTGGAAATACGATAAAAAATATTCGTTCTTATGAAAAATCTGTGGATAGAGCAATTAAGCGTACAGAATATTTTCTATCCATGCGAGAGTACAGAGATATATTTTTAGAGGAAAACGCAGCAGTGGATTCCTTTATCAGCCAGAGAATGAGAAGAGAGAACTATGATTACCGTTCGGTGGAATGCAGCTATTATACAGCTGTCTGGGCAAAAGGGTATTTGCGGGGCAGGTTTGATGCGTTAGTGAAGCTGTCTGAGAAAAATGAAGAGAAGAATAGTAGAAAATATTTCACTGAGAGAAGAGTGCCGAAAGCTTATCTTGTCCTGGCAGATTGTATAGAGGGACTTGTTAATATGGTGAGTAAAGATATAAAAAGCAAGGAGGATTTTAGGGGGCTCCAGGCATTAGCCTGCGGACTTCGCGCGGATGCTGTTTTGTTGCACCTAAGAATGCAGGTTTTGGAACTGATAGAGTCGTTTGGCGTGGAACAAAGGGAAAAAATGAAAAAGCAGAAAGAGGATTTGCCCTTTGCTGTTTTAGGGTTGGATGAAAATCAGGAGATTACGATGGATGAGAGTCCGATTGAGGAGATTGTAAATTGTCTGTTGGATGGAAGAAACGATAAAAGACTTAGCAAGATAAATCATATAGGCTGGCTGCTTTTGCTTGAATGGATATTGGAGGCTGAGGGGTTTGAGTCAAAAGATGAAATGGAATTTTTCGTCGGAGAGATTAAAAAATGGGTTCATAAAATATTAAAGGATACGGAACAAGATGCACTGGAGTTTCCGTTTGAGAAAATGAACGCTTTTTTCGCTTTGTGGACCCGTGCTCAGACAGATGAATTTTTTGTGTTATGCGAAGAAATTGATAAAAAGCTTGGGACTAAGGTGGAAGTCAAATATTCCGATTTTTATTACCAAAAAAAGGGAAAAGTACATATTCTTTTGGATAATC
>DNJW01000129.1:0-12355 GCA_003488965.1 Lachnospiraceae bacterium
TATAATAGAAGGGAATGGTTAATAATATTTTTAATTAAGCTGCTATAAAAATGATATAGAAAGAGGAGAGCAAAATGATTCATTCAAATGCATTTGATTATATCAACGTGTTGCAAAAAACGGCGGATGCCGCATGGATTCGCAATGATGTGATTGCCAATAATATAGCGAATGCTACTACACCCGGTTATAAGAGACAGGATGTGGCATTTGAGGATGAGCTGTCCAAGGCATTGGGGCATTCCAGATATAAGTCCATGGACGACAAAGTGGCCGATTTGAAGATTAACAGACTGTCTCCCCGTACTTATACGGATTCGGCAGGCTATTCTTACCGTATGGACGGCAACAACGTGGATATTGAAACGGAAAATGTGACTTTGGCATCAAACCAGCTAAAGTATAACGGTCTGATTAACTGCCTGAATCAGGAGTTCAAAAATCTCCAGACAGTAATAAAAATGAAATAGAAAACAGAAAATGAGGAGAGGAAAATATGGGTATTTTTTCATCGTTTAATATTAATGCGTCCGGTCTGACCGCGCAGAGATACCGTATGGATATTATTTCACAGAATATTGCAAATGCAAATACAACACGTACTGCGGACGGTACACCCTACCGCAGGAAAGTGGTTACCTTTGCGGAGAAAGATTCGCATACGCCCTTTAGCCGCGTTCTGAATTCGGCCAGAGACAGATTTTCAGGGGATGGTGTAAAGGTAGACGGAGTATATGAAGATACGCAGACGGATTTGACAATGGTATATGACCCGTCTCATCCTGACGCGGATGAAAGCGGATATGTGATGTATCCTAACGTGAATATCATTACCGAAATGACAAACATGATTGATGCCAGCAGGGCATACGAAGCGAACTCTACTGCTTTTAATGCCAGCAAAGCGATGGCAGTGAAGGGGTTAGAGATTGGCCAGTAACGGAAAACAAGTAATGGGGTCTTAATAAATGGAGGGAATTATGGATATTTCGTCACTTTATAATATTGGTTCGGCGGCTATAAGGCAGGCTGCTGAAAATAGTCCGATGGGCAGAAAAGAACTGGAAAAGCCGGATTTGTCTTTTGACAGCATTTTTCAGAAAGCAGTAGAAAACATCAATACTACTAACAGCTACTTGTCGGATATGGAAAATGAAGAGATAAAGTGGATGCTTGGCGAGACGGAGAATACCCATGATCTATCTGTGGCAATGAACAAGGCAGCAACGGCTTTGCAGTATACGGTTGCAGTGCGCGATAAATTGCTGGATGCATATAAAGAACTTATGCAGATACAAATCTAAAAATCTGATAGAGATGAATCAGATAAGGAGACTTAAAGATGGCAGATAGATTGAAAGGGCTTTTGGGCAAAGTTCTGGAATGGTGGAATAAATTCACGGCAAAGCAGAAAACAATTATAGTTTCGGCTGCGGCAGGCATTGTATTGACGGTGGCGATTATCGTAACTTTATTGACCAGACCGCAATACGTATCGCTGATGCAGTGCGAGACAACAAAACAGGCATCGACAGTAGTGGAACTGCTGGAAGGCGACGGGATTACATATTCGGTATCTGATGACGGTCTTCATATCAAAGTTCTGGAGAAGCAGCTGTCGGATGCAGAACTGCTGTTAGGCGCGAACGATATCCGTTCGGATACATATACAATTGATAATGTAACGGACGGCGGTTTTGGGACAACCGAATCGGATAAGCAGAAAAAATATCAGCTCTATATGGAAAGTAAACTGGAAAAGCAGTTTATCGGTAAATTTACCGCTATAAAGAACGCTTGGGTAGAACTTTCTATTACGGAGAACGACGGAACATTGATTGCTTCGGAAGAGGAATCTTTTGCCAGTGTACTGTTAGAGCTGGATGGTGAATTTTCTTCGGATAATGCAGCTTTCCTTGCTAGGGCAGTAGCTACTGCTATCGGCAATAAAACGACAAATAATATTGTTATTATGGATACCGAAGGGAATATGCTTTTTTCCGGAGATGAAGAATATACGATATCGGGAGCAGCCACTTCACAGCTGAATGTAAAATCACAGGCGGAAAATCTTGTAAAAAATGAAGTAAAGAGGGTTTTGCTTGGAACCAATGAGTTTGACAACATTGAGGTTGCAAGCAATTTGTCGTTGGATTTTTCCTCCTCAGAATCGACGGAACATACCTTTTGGGCACCGGACGGTCAGACCCAAGGGCTGTTAAGCCATGAAGACGTGTTTAATACAGAAAGTTCAAATTCCGGCTCCGGGGCACCTGGCACGGATTCTAACGGCGAAAACGGCACGACTTACCAGTTTCAGAATTCGGCGGAAAGCAGTTCGACGTCAAGCGAAGAATCAAGGGATTATGTGCCCAATGAGACGATTACCAGCAGGAATATTCCGGCGGGACTGATTGTTTACGACGAATCTTCCATTTCCGTTACGGCGATTGACTATAACGTGGTAAGGGAAGAGGAAGCCAGCAGCCAGGGACTTCTCGACGGTATTTCGTGGGACGAATATAAGGCGGCAAATCAGGGCAGAACCCGGATTGACGTGGACGAAGATTTGTACAGCGTAGTGGCTAATGCCACGGGAATCAGTTCTGACAATATAACGATTGTAGCATACCGGGAAAATGTATTTTTTGACAGCGAAGGCTTTAATGTATCCGCTGCCGATGTGGTTCAGGTTGTGCTGATTATTGTAATACTTGCATTGCTTGGGTTTGTCGTACTTAGAAGTATGCGTGGAGAGAAAGAAGAGGTACCGGATGAGGAATTGTCTGTAGAATCTCTTTTGCAGTCAGCGCCTGAAAATAAGGAGGATATTATTTTTGATGATCAGTCGGAAACTAGAAAACTGATTGATAAATTTGTGGATGAAAATCCGGAGGCGGCTGCCAGTCTGCTGAGAAACTGGCTCAATGAGGACTGGGGGTAAAAAATAATGGCCAGAACAGAGGAGAAGATTACAGGCCTGCAGAAGGCGGCGATTCTTTTAATTGCCTTAGGACCAGAAAGGTCGGCCTTAATATTTAAGCATTTAAAGGAAGAAGAAATAGAAGAACTGACATTGGAAATTGCAAACACGAGAAGCGTTACGCCGCAGCTGAAGGAAGATATTATAGAGGAATTTTATCAGGTGTGCCTGGCTCAGCAATACATTGCGGAGGGCGGTATCGGTTACGCAAAAGAACTGTTGGAAAAGGCGCTGGGTTCCGACAAAGCGATAGACGTTATCAGCAAGCTGACTGCATCGCTGCAGGTGAAACCTTTCGAATTTGTAAGAAAAACGGATGCTTCCCAGCTGCTGAACTTTATTCAGGATGAACACCCGCAGACAATCGCGCTTATTATGTCGTATTTGTCTCCGGCACAGTCGTCGATGATTATATCTTCGCTTCCGCCGGAAAGACAGGCGGATGTGGCAAAACGTATCGCAATGATGGACAGAACCAGTCCTGACGTTATTAAAGAGGTGGAGAAAGTATTGGAATCCAAACTGTCAACATTGGTAAATCAGGATTATACGGTTATCGGCGGCGTAGATGCTGTTGTAGAAATTTTGAATACTGTAGACCGCGGAACGGAAAAACATATTATGGAAACTTTGGAAATCGAAGAACCGGAACTGGCAGACGAAATCAGGAAAAAGATGTTTGTATTCGAAGATATCCTGCTGCTTGATGACAGGGCAATACAGAGAGTACTCAGGGATGTGGATAATAATGATTTGGCCATTGCCCTGAAGGGCTCCAATGAGCAGGTACAGAGTGCCATCTTTAATAATATGTCGAAACGTCTGGCGGTTATGATTAAAGAGGATATGGAATTTATGGGGCCTGTCCGTATGAAGGATGTGGAAGAAGCGCAGCAGAAGATTGTCAATATCATAAGGAAACTGGAAGATTCAGCCGAGATCGTTATTTCCAGAGGCGGAGGTGACGAGATTGTTATATAGCAGCAATATATATAAATTTCATCAAGTGAATATCCAGAATGATGATATGGTTCTGATAGACAATAATGCAAAGATTGCTAAAAAAATAGAGTCGCTGGAATCACAGATGCTGAAAGAGATGGGTGAGTGCGGGGATATGGATTCTCTGGATGGTTTTTCCAGCGGACTGGATCCCGAACAGGTAGATGCCCTTATCAGTGAGCTGGAGAACAGACCGGAGGGGGAAGAAGAAATGCTTCCCGAACATTCCCAGGATTCCGGTGAAGCATTGTCTCTTATTTCGGCTCAGGCTCAGGAAATTCTGGCTTCTGCCCATAGGGAGGCGGACAGTATCAAATCCAATGCTTTGATAGAGGCTCAGGCGGATATAGAAAATCTCCGCCAGAGTACATATGAAGAGGCAAGAAGCCAGGGCTACGATAACGGTTATAATGAAGCAATCGCCCAGGTGGAGCAGCAAAAGGCACAGCTTCAGGATGAGCGCAGGCAGATGGAGGAAGAGTATCAGGCTCTTGTAAAAAGCCTGGAGCCTAAATTTGTGGAAGCCTTGACTGACATATATGAAAAGGTTTTTCAGATTGATTTGCAGAAAGAGCATGATATTATTATACATTTGATTGCATCCACGATGCATAAGATCGAGGGGAACAGCAATTATCTGATTCATGTTTCCAAGGAAGATTATCCATATGTCAATATGAAAAAGAATGATGTGCTTGTATCGGCGGTGTCGGCAAATGCTTCGGTGGAACTGGTAGAGGATTTGACCTTGGGACCGAATGACTGTATTATAGAAACGGACGGGGGTATTTTTGACTGCGGCTTAGGGACGCAGCTGGAGGAACTGACACAGAAATTAAGGCTATTATCATATAGGGTGGACTGACATTGAGAGCATCAGTTAATTTTGTAAAATATGAAAAAGTGGCAGAGGGTACTTTTTATAAGATGAAGGGGAAAGTGGTCAATATCGTAGGATTAACGATAGAGTCGCTGGGACCTGAAGCCAAATTGGGAGATATCTGTTTGATTTATCCCGATACAAAGGAAGAACTAAAGCCGGTTATGGCAGAGGTGGTAGGATTTAAGGATAAAAAGACATTGCTGATGCCTTATGAAGCGGTGGAAGGCATAGGCTTTGGAAGTATGGTAGAGAATACAGGGCTTCCTTTGACGATTCAGGTAAGCGACGAACTGCTGGGACAGACGTTGGACGGGTTGGGCAGGCCTACCGGGGAGGGGGCAGCTGCGGTAAACGGCAAGATTTATTCGGTGGAGGCGCCGCCGCCGGATCCGATGAGCAGGGACATTATTGAGGATGTTCTTCCGCTGGGTGTCAAAGCGGTGGATGGTCTGATTACCATAGGAAAAGGACAGAGGATTGGTATTTTTGCCGGTTCCGGTGTGGGAAAATCCACATTGCTGGGAATGTTTGCAAGAAATACAAAGGCGGATGTAAATGTGATTGCCCTGATCGGAGAGCGGGGAAGAGAAGTCCGTGAGTTTATCGAAAGGGATTTGGGACCGGAAGGAATGAAACGTTCCGTAGTAGTAGTGGCTACTTCCGATAAACCGGCGCTGGAAAGGAATAAAGCGGCAAAGACGGCAACCGCAATAGCGGAATATTTCAGGGATCAGGGGAAAGATGTACTGCTGATGATGGATTCCCTGACCCGTTTTTCCATGGCACAGAGGGAAATCGGCCTTGCCAGCGGGGAACCGCCGGTATCGAGAGGATATCCGCCCAGTGTTTATTCGGAGATGCCGAAACTTTTGGAAAGGGCGGGGCGTTCGAAGACTGGTTCGATTACCGGGCTCTATACTGTATTAGTAGACGGGGATGATTTTAATGAACCGATTACAGATACGGCAAGAAGTATTTTGGACGGCCATGTTATGCTGAGCCGCAAGCTTGCCCATCGGAACCACTATCCGGCGATTGACATTTTGCAGAGTATTTCAAGGTGCATGAGCCAGATTGTAGGAAGGGAGCATAAACAGGCGGCGGGCAAGCTAAAAAATGTGCTTGCTACATATAATGAAGCAGAGGATTTAATTAATATCGGCGCTTATAAAAACGGCAGCAATCCGAATATTGATTATGCAATAGAAAAAATAGAGGCTGTCAATGCATTTTTGATGCAGGCAGTGGAAGAAAAGTTTGATTTTGAAGAAGCGGTAAATATGATGGAAGAACTTTTCCGCGATTCCCGCGGATAATAAGCCAGGTAACGGTTAGATAAAGAATACGTTACCGGACAATGGAGGCCGGACAGCGATATGGCAAAGTTCATATACAGGATGCAGAATATACTGAATCTGAAGTTAAAGCTGGAAGAGCAGCAGAAGATGGAATTTGCCGCAGCCCGGAAAAAACTGGATGAGGAAGAGGATAAGCTGAATCTTCTTTTCCGCAGAAAAGAGGATTACGAAGAGGAAGGCAGAAGACTGAGGGAAGATAGCCTGAATGTTCAGGATATTCTTGATAACCGGAATGCATTGCTGCAGATGGATGAATATATTGCTTTTCAGAGAATGCAGGTGGCAAGGGCGGAAGCCGAACTGGAAAAGGAGCGGCAGAAACTTCAGGAGGCAGTGCAGGAACGGAAAATTCAGGAAAAGCTGAGGGAGAATGCTTTTGAGGTATTTATGAAAGAGGAAAATGCCAGAGAGGGCAAGGAAATAGATGAATTAGTCAGCTATACCTATGGACAGAAAAGAAGGTGAAGAATATGGCAGGAACAGAAGTAATAACAGATATAGATGCCAAGTCTGAAAAACAAAGGCTGGCCGAAGAGAAGAAGAGGCTGAAGGCAGAACAGAAGGAGCAGAAAAAAGAAGCAAAGCGCAGGGCAAAGGAAATTGCCATGCAGGAAGAGCAGTTGGATGACGGTGAAGCAGGGAGCAGTATTCCTGTATTTCTTGTTACCGGATTAATCGTAGTAGTATGGATAGCGATTCTTTGTCTGCTGATAAAACTGGATGTGGGCGGATTCGGTTCCAGTGTGCTGACGCCGGTGTTAAAGGATGTGCCGGTAATCAGCAAGATACTCCCGGCGGCTGAAAAGCCTGTGGATACAGACGAAGAAGCAGAGGTGGACGGCTCTTACGGCGGCTATACCAGCCTGAAAGAGGCGGTGGATTATATTACGGAACTGGAACTGGAACTGCAAAGAGCCCAGTCGGCAGGAGCGGACAGTTCGGAGGAAGTGGAACAGCTGAAGGCAGAGGTGGCCAGGCTGAAAACCTTTGAAGATAATCAGGTGGCTTTCCAAAGAATAAAAACAGAGTTTTATGAAGAAGTCATTTACGCGGAAAACGGTCCGGGAGAAGAAGCATATAAAAAATATTACGAGTCCATTGACCCGGCAACGGCAGAATATTTGTATAAACAGGTAGTACAGCAGGTGGAAGAAAGCAACGAGGTAAAAGAATTTGCCCAGGCTTATTCGGAAATGAAACCGAAGGCTGCAGCAGGAATCATTGAAGCGATGACAGACAATCTTGGGCTGGCATCCCGTATCCTTTCTGCGATGAGCGCAGAGGACAGAGGAAATATACTGGCGGCAATGGATCCCCAGATAGCGGCGCGTATTACCAAGATTATGGATCCCGAATACTAATACAAGGCATGCTGAATAGAATAATTCAGGAAGAAGGGCAAGATATATAATTACGGTTTTCCGTATTATATATAAATGAAGGTTTTTAAGCCGGAAAAAGAAAGAAAGGAGGAGGAAGCATGACAAGTGCACCGGTAAAAGAGGTAAATCCGCTGATGAATTATGTGTCCGGAAAGCCTAAGGGAAATCTGCAGGACAGTATAGCAGGCAGCTTTACCGATGCTTTCAGCAAAGCGTCCGGACAGCAGGGAATGCTGCTGCAGAAGGACGGAGGCGTACAGGGAAGCACCAAGGTTCAGGTACAAAATACCGATAAAAAGGAACTGGTCAAAGCGAATACGGTAAAAGCAAGCAGCAAGGAAACCAGGACACAGGAAGTGCCGGCGGATAAAAATGTGCAGGAAGAAATGCAAAAAGCCGGAGAGGAACTGGTAGGAAAAGTAGCGGAAGAACTTGGTGTGACGCAGGAGGAAGTCGTAGCGGCAATGGAAATGCTGGGACTGACAATGGTTGATTTGCTGAACGGGGATAATATGACCCAGCTGGTACTCACCATTGAAGGCGAAGATATGATTTCTCTTATGACGGACGAAGGACTTTATAATTCCTTACAGAACCTTTTATCCATGGTTTCGGAGGCAGTCAGTCAGGTGACTGAAGAGTTCGGGATTTCACCGGAGGAACTGGCCGCTATGATTGAACAGGCAAAGACGCCTGAAACGGAAACGGAAACAGAGATGGCGGCGGATGAGAAACCTGTCATTGCTGCTGATGAAGGAAGCAAACAGCAGATACCGGAGAGAAAAGAGGATTATACCGTTACGGTAGAAAAGAATGGAGAAACGGTAAAGGTCAGTGTGGAAACGGACGGAGGAAATACGGCGGAAAGAGAGGAAGTAACCGCGTTAAAGCCTCAAACGGCAGAAGCAAAAGACGAAACCGGTTCCGGGAAAGAAGAAAGTTCAAAGAAAGACAGTTCTCCGCAGCGGGAAAACACCCAGGAAACCACTCATGGAAATTTGCTTTTGGAAAATCTGTTAAACCGTAACAACATAGCGAAGACAGAGGCAGTATTCGAAAACTCCATGGCACAGAGTACCGCAGATACCCAGAACATTATGAACCAGATTATGGATTACATGAGAGTTCAGGTAAGAGCGGACATGACGCAGATGGAACTGCAGTTAAACCCTGCCAGCTTAGGAACGGTAAATATTAACATTACTTCAAAAGCAGGCGTAATTACAGCCCAGTTCTTAACCCAGAACGAAGCGGTGAAAGCAGCTATTGAAAGCCAGATTGTCCAGCTGAAAAACAGTTTTGAAGAGCAGGGACTGAAGGTAGAGGCTGTGGAAGTTACAGTGGCAAGCCATTCTTTTGAAAGAAATCTGAGCGGGGAAGGAAACGGCCAGCAGCAGATGCAGGATGGCAGGAAGAAAGGAACAAGAAGGGTGAATCTAAACGGAACTGCCTTGGAGGAAGAGCAGGAAGAGGAAGAAGGCCAGGAAACCCTTATGGGAGCGGAAGGAAGCACAGTAAACTTCACTGCATAATTGAATGAGTAAGAAAACAATATGGCATGGCCATATGGAAAGGAGCAGGAAATGGCAGCAATTGCACAAATAAAAGACGGAAAAGTTGTGGAAAGCAATTCGGCGGCATCATTGGCACAGAGCGTAAAAAAAGACGGTTCCACCATGGATAAAGAAGCGTTCTTAAACCTTCTGGTGGCACAGATGAAATATCAGGATCCCCTAGAGCCTACATCCAATACCGAATTTGTTTCCCAGTATGCACAGTTCTCGGCTCTTGAGCAGATGCAGAACATGAGCGCTACGCTGGAATTGTCCAGAGCTTCCACATTAGTGGGCCAGACAGTCAGCGTAAACACTACGGACAGCAGCGGAAGGGCGACAACACTGCAGGGGATGGTGGATTATATTGTTTATGAAAACAATAAGGCATATGTATCCATCGAAGGCAATCTTTATTCCCTGGACGATGTATATGGGGTAGCGGATACGAAATATCTGGATGCTTACGACAAAGCGGAGGTTCTTGCAGCTCAAATCGTAAAACTGCCTACTTATGAGAATTTGTCATTGGATGACAAAGAAGATGTGGATGAACTGATGGCTGTTTATAACGGCATGTCGAAATACGAAAAATCGTTTATGGCTAGCGCTTTGGTGGATAAATTGACAAAAGCATCAGGCAGAATGGAAGAACTGGTAAAGGATTTAATCGGCGATTTCATGACAGCCATGGATGAACTTCCGGAAAAAGACCAGTTAAAGATTGAAGATAAAGAAGCCATTGACAAAGTAAATGAAATGTATAAAGGCATGACTGAGTTTGAGAAAAAACTGGTGTCCAAAGAACATATGGAAAAACTGGAGGAATATACCCAGTATATAAAGGATTTAGAAGCAGGAAATTAATGGAAGAGATGGAGAAGGAATTCTCAAGGAGGAGACGATTATGAAGATTCAGAATAATCAGTTCCTTTCCATAGAGCAGCTGCAGGCAAAATATTTTACCCAGTCGAAACAAGGGAGTAAAAACACGGATATAGGCGGAAGCCTTAGTTTTCAGGATGTTTTGAACAAAACTGCGGAAAGTGCAGAAAAAGCGGCTGGAGTGAGATTTTCCAAGCATGCGGCCAACCGTCTGGCAGAACGGAATATTGAACTTACCGACAATCAGATGGAACGTTTGCAGGAAGGTACCATGAAAGCAGGTGCGAAAGGGATTAACGATTCATTGGTTTTAGTGGACCAGCTGGCTTTTATCGTAAATATACCGAACCATACGGTGGTAACAGCCATGAATCAGACAGAAGCAGACGAAAGTATATTTACCAACATTGACGGTGCTGTCATTATTTAAGCCGGACCTTGAAGGAGGCTCTATGGCCCTGGAATGACGGAAAGGGCAGCAAGGCAGCATCTGAGCCAAAGAAACAGTATGGTAATGATTTAGGAGGTCATGAATTATGATGAGATCATTGTTCTCTGGTGTAGCAGGTCTTCGGACACACCAGACAAAGATGGACGTTATCGGTAATAATATTGCCAACGTCAATACAACAGGTTACAAATCACAGTCCGTTACATTCCGTGATTTGATGTACCAGACAACCCAGTCCGCATCCGGAGCGGACGCGGCGATGGGAATCGGCGGTATCAACGCAAAGCAGATTGGTCTCGGCGTTACAACAGGGGCTATTAACACGGCGATTGCGCAGCAGGGTTCCGCACAGACCACGAACAACCCCTTTGATATTATGATTTCAGGGGATAATTTCTTTATTGTCAGCAACGGAAGCGAAAACGTGTTTACAAGAGACGGTTCTTTTTATATAGACGGCGCCGGGAATCTGGCCATGACCAGTACCGGTTATACCGTTATGGGATGGCCGGTGGATCCGGAAACCGGGGAACCGAAGCCGGATACGGTAACGGCTCTTAAGATTATGAGCGATGAGGTTATGAAATATGATCCGGACGGAACCAGCGCGGGAAGAGTGACAGGTATCGTGGACAGGAACGATAAGAATGTCCACAGCACTTCCGGCAGAATTATGAATTTTGAATTTTATGATAATGCCGGGTATCTTTATACGGCGAAATTCAGTTTCCATGCTACAAGCCAGAACGGAAGCTACTATGTGGCTTTGGATGATATCAAGGATTCCACAGGAACTTCTTTAAACGAAGAGATAATGAGCCGGGTAAACTTCGGTACCACGATGGAAGTGGAAACGGCAATTCCTTATACGCCGAAGAACGGCGCGGCTACCGTGCATGGCAAAGTAACCTTCGGAGGAACTGCTGCCGGAACATCTGCGGATGTTGCCGAACCTACAACAACCATTGATGGCAACTTGCTGCAGAATGTATACGGTATCGACACGGCAGTGTCGGGTACTTTTACAAAGATTCAATATGATGAGGAAGGCGGCTTGAAAGTTCTTGAACCGACGACTGTAACAAAGACATACTACACTCCTGTCAATGGTGTGACAACATCCTTTACGGTTGATAATATTGATATAACGAATGGAGCCGGGGGAGTAACTCAGGTTGTGCCTGGCGCGCCGGTGGCGGTTCCGGCGGCGGCTCCTTTGGATGCGGCGGGGCTGTTGGATTTATACGGTCTTGATATCGTAGCAGAGCAGGTAAAGGAAATCCAGGTCAATAATGACGGAAGCATTACCATAACAAAGAAAAATGTGGATAGAGCGGCAAGTCTGGAGTTTAATCCGGGTACCGGTAAGTTTATCAGTATCGGAGGAAGCGGACAGGGGCTGATTACCCTTGGGCTTGCGGCTGCGAACGGCAGCAGTTTTAAAGACATCACCCTTGATTTTTCCACTTGTTCCAACGTAAACAATAACGGTTCCAGTACCGTCAGCGGGTCAAAGGGTGACAGCGCAGGACTGGAGGCAGGACGTGCACAGGGCGATATGATTTCTATCGCTGTGGACCAGTCGGGAGTGATTACCGCGTCTTATGACAACGGCATGAGCCGCTGTCTCGGACAGATAGCTACGGCAGCTTTTGCCAATCCTTCCGGTCTGGAGAAGGTAGGAGATAACCTTTATTCCGCAACCAACAACTCCGGCAGCTTTGACGGAACCGGCGTAAAGGTTACTGACGGCGGCGGCAAGATGCAGGCAGGCGTTCTTGAAATGAGCAATGTGGATTTGTCCCAGGAGTTTACGGAAATGATTACTACTCAAAGAGGTTTCCAGGCAAACAGCCGT
>DNJW01000129.1:12653-13004 GCA_003488965.1 Lachnospiraceae bacterium
TTTCCAGGCAAACAGCCGTATTATTACAGTTTCCGACACGATGCTGGAGGAATTGACAAACCTGAAGCGTTAGTAATATAATGTAAAAGGCTACAACTGAATGGGGAACTGAATAAAACGGTTCCCCTTCCGTTTTAGGAAACTTGTCCGTGTAAAAACAGTGGCGTGCGCTGTGTGAAAGGCTCTTGAGGGGAGTTTGGTTACGAGGGAGAGTATATAATGATTGAGGTAACAAAGATAAACGGGGTCAAGGTATTAATTAATCCGGATTTAATGGAATTGGTGGAGGAGACTCCGGACACGGTCATTTCATTCACTACTGGACGCAAAATAATTGTAAAAGAAAGTAGA
>DNJW01000393.1 GCA_003488965.1 Lachnospiraceae bacterium
CAGCGCCATGAGCAATGAGGAATTGCAGAAAAATGTTATTAAAGATGTGACCTTGCTTAAACTGGTGGGTTTTAAGCCGATTATCGTCCATGGAGGCGGCAAGGAAATCAGCCGCTGGGTGGAAAAGGTAGGGAAGGAAGCGCAATTTGTAAACGGGCTTCGTGTTACGGATAAAGAAACCATGGAAATTGCGGAAATGGTGCTTTCTAAGGTGAACAAAAGCCTAGTGACGATGGTTCAGGAACTGGGTGTGAAAGCGGTAGGAATCAGCGGCAAAGACGGAGGACTGCTGACAGTGGACAAGAAATATGCAGACGGCAGGGATATTGGCTTTGTAGGGGATGTTAAGGCGGTGAATCCCAAGGTGCTTTATGACCTGCTGGAAAAGGATTTTCTGCCGATTGTGGCGCCTGTTGGTCTGGATGAGGGGTTTCAGACTTATAACATCAATGCGGATGATGCGGCTTGTGCCATCGCGAAGGCGGTTCATGCGGAGAAGCTGGCATTTTTAACTGATATCGAAGGGCTTTATAAGGATATTAATGATAAGTCTTCTTTTATTTCCAGACTAAAAGCAGCTGAGGCGGAAAAATTAATTGAGGAAGGATATATTGGAGGAGGAATGCTTCCGAAGCTTGCCAATTGTACGGATGCAATCCGGCAAGGGGTCAGCAGAGTGCATATTTTGGACGGACGTATTCCGCACTGCCTGCTTTTGGAGATATTTACCAATAGGGGAATCGGAACGGCGATTATAGAGGATGAGGATTCGGCGGCGGGTGTTGGTTTGCAGCTTTAATTTAAGAAAGGATGAGATATTGAAATGGAAGCGATGAAACAATATATAGAAGATGCGGAAAAGGCGCTCCTTCATACATATAACAGATATCAAATCGTGCTGGACAGGGGGGAAGGGGTATATTTATATGATATCGAAGGAAAAAAATATTTGGATTTTGCTTCAGGTATTGCAGTGTTTGCTTTGGGGTATCATAACGAAGCTTATAATGAGGCATTAAAAATGCAAATTGATAAGTTAATCCATACTTCCAATTACTATTATAATGTGCCTGCCGTGGAGGCGGCTAAAAAATTGAAAAAGGTTTCCGGAATGGACAGAGTTTTTTTTACTAACAGCGGTGCGGAGGCGGTGGAAGGGGCGATTAAGGCGGCCCGGAAGTATGCTTATTTGAAAGACGGCCGTACGGATCATGAAATCATCGCTATGGAACATTCTTTTCATGGAAGGACAATGGGAGCCTTGTCAGTAACGGGAAACCCTAAGTACAGGGAAGCTTTTGAACCGATGATAGGAAATATTAAATTTGCCCAAATGAATAACTTCGACAGTGTAAAAGAACTTGTGACAGAAAAAACTTGTGCCATCCTTTTTGAAACGGTGCAGGGGGAAGGCGGGATATATCCTGCCGAAAAAAAGTTTATGGAGCAGATAAAGGCGCTTTGCGAAGAAAGGGATATCCTGCTTATTTTAGATGAAATCCAGTGCGGCATGGGACGTACGGGAACGATGTACGCATGGCAGAGGTATGGGGTTAAGCCGGATATTATGACAACAGCGAAAGCTCTTGGATGCGGTATCCCGGTAGGAGCATTTCTCATGACAGAGTATGTGGCAAAACGCTCTTTGACAAGCGGCGACCATGGAACTACTTATGGGGGAAATCCTCTGGCTGCCGCTGCGGTGAATAAAGTGCTTGATTTATTTGAAGAGAACCATATAATAGAAAATGTGAATGCGGTTGCCCCATATCTGGAGGAGCAGCTGGACTTGCTGGCGGAAACATGTAATTTTATAGAAGGAAGGCGGGGAACCGGCCTGATGCAGGGGCTGGTGTGCAAAGGCGCAGTAGGAGAGGTAATTAATAAAGCGCTGGACAACGGGCTCATATTGATTAGTGCAGGAACCAATGTTATCCGTCTGGTGCCGCCTCTGGTTATTACGAAGAAAAATGTGGATGAGATGATTGGCATACTAAAAAAATGCCTTCAGGCTTGAGGATAATAGATTAGGAGAGGTTTATGGGTCTTAAAAAAAGGCTTTTTACAGCAGCCGCAATTATCTGTGCGGCTGCTGCTGTGGCAGCAGTGGGTCTGTCGGGGAAGAGCATCAGTAAAGAGCAGGAGGAAACATTTTTTAGCAGGGGGAAGGATACCCTCTATTTTTGGTATACCGATGAGGCATTGACGGATTATCTGGGCAGCGCCGCGGTAACATACGGCGAGAGCCATGACGTAAGGGTTATTCCGGTATTGGTTTCTGGGCTGGAATATCTGGAAGAAATTAACAAGGCGTCTCTCCAGTCGGAAAATCCGCCGGATTTATATATTATCAGCAACGATTCTTTGGAAAAGGCATTTCTGGCAGGGCTGGCGTCCCAGATAGATGAGGAAAGCTGGGGAGAGATACGGGGAGAATATCCGGATGCAGCCCGTCTGGCCGTTACGTATAAGAATAAAACAATAGGATATCCTTTTTATTTTGAGACAAGCTCCTTGCTTTATAATAGGACATATCTGGAGGAGTTTGCAAAAAGCCAGATTGAGGCGGAGCAGGATGCGGCCGAAGGAGAAGCGGCAATGGCCTGGCTGGAAGAGAACGGGCCGGAGGAAGAAAGCGGTGAGGTTCCGGCAGAAGCCGGGGGTCAGACAGAGGCTTCCGTACCGGAAGAAGCCGGGAACGGGGAGGCCGATGAGGAGCTGCAGGAACTGGTGAGAGAAAGAGTGAAGGAAATTCTTCCTGCTACCATTGATGATATTTTAAATTTTGCCAATGAATATAATGCGCCGGAACAGGTAGAAGCAGTATTTAAATGGGATGTGACGGATATTTTTTATAACTACTTTTTTGCCGGGAATTATATGATTGTGGGAGGAGCTGCCGGAGACAATACGGCAAATATGAATATATATAACAAGGATGCCATTCAATGCCTTAGAGTGTACCAGAACCTGAATCAGTTTTTTTCCATAGATACAAAGGAAATCAGCTATGAAAAAGTATTGAATGACTTTATTGAGGGGAAAATCGTTTATACGGTGGCCACTACGGATGCGGTGGAAAAGCTGGAGAAGGCGAAAAAGGAAGGAAGGTTTGCTTATGATTACGGCATCGCGCCGGTACCGGATATTAACGGGGAGCTTTTGACGAGAAGCCTTTCCGTGACGAACTGTGTGGTAATAAACGGTTATTCGGAAAAAAACAGACAGGCGGAAGAGTTTGCACGTTTCCTGACTTGTGAATACACGGATACCCTCTATCCGAGGACAGGGAAAGTGGCGGCACGTTATGGTGTGGATTACGGAAATCCTAACTTGCAGGAATTTCTTAATGAGTACGAAATATCTGTTCCGATGCCGAAGATGGTGGAAACCAGTAACTTTTGGGTAGAGCTGGAAATCGCCTTTGCCCAGATATGGGACGGGGCCGATGCCAACGAAAGGCTGCGCCGGCTTTCTGAGCAGATTATGACTCAGGTAACGGGAGAGCCATATACAGAAACGGCAATTGAAGAAACGAAAGAGACCGAAGAGGAAATAGAATATCTGGACGAGGAAGAACTGCGCAGGGAGGCACAGGAAGGCACGGACGGGGAAGAAAACGAATCCGAACCGTAGGAAAGCTGAAAGCACGGATTTTCAAATTGTTGAATACTTTTCCAGTCATATGGGTAAAAATATTAGGAAGAAAATAATATTTGGAGGACCCATATGATTGGATTTTTTATTGCATTGATATCAGGAGCGCTCATGAGCATTCAAGGGGTATTTAATACCCAGGTGACAAAAACATCGGGAATTTGGGTGGCAAATGCCTTTGTACAGTTTACCGCTCTTTTGGTCTGCCTAGGTGCGTGGCTGGTTACAGACAGGTCGTCCTTTGGTACGCTGTTTAAGGTGGAGCCGAAATACATGCTTCTCGGCGGAGCAATCGGAGCATTTATTACGTATACGGTTATCAAAGGAATGGAAATGCTGGGACCGGCCAAAGCCGTTATGCTGATTGTTATTGCACAGCTGATTGTAGCTTATGTGATTGAACTTTTCGGATGGTTCGGTACGGACAAGCAGCCGTTAGAGTGGCGCAAAGTGATAGGGATGGGAATTGCCATAGCCGGGATTATTGTTTTTAAATGGAAATAGGACGAAAAGGCACTTGTAAAAGAGGAATAATTACTTTACAATAAAATAGCAAGTCGCATAGAGGGGTCTTCCAGTCTGGGAAAGGAACTATGCGGATGAATAAAAAAATATTTGACAAGATACGTTTTTTCATTTTCCTGATAGGGCTGGCAATGAGTATGGCAGCATGCAGCGGGAAAGAAGCGGTGCTGCTGGAAGACAGCGATTTAGTCAGGGAACAAGGGCTGGATGAGGAGAAAACGGGTTTTCCTGCAGCTGAGAAAGAAAGTGCAAAACAGGTGGAGGAATCCACCTTGTTTGTACATATTTGCGGAGAAGTGGAGAAACCGGGAGTATATGAACTGCCTGAGGGAAGCAGGGTTTATGAGGCTGTGGAAGAAGCGGGCGGCTTCACGGAGGATGCGGCGGCAGATTATGTAAACCTGGCACAGATACTGGAAGACGGATGGAAGGTTGAAATTCCGTCAAAGGAAGAACAGACGGAGGTTTTTGCCGGGATAGCAGACGACGGACGGGTGGACATTAATACGGCAGCAAAAGAGGAACTTTTGACTCTGCCGGGCATAGGGGAGAGCCGGGCGGAAAGTATTATTGCATATAGGGAGAAAAGCGGCGGTTTTTCGCGGATTGAAGATATCATGAAGGTGGAGGGCATCAAAGAAGGAATGTTTGCGAAAATGAAAGATAAGATTTGCGTTAGAGGTGTGAGATGAGTAAAAAAGTATTGGTTGTGGATGACGAAAAATTGATTGTAAAAGGAATCCGTTTCAGCCTGGAACAGGACGGAATGGAAGTGGATTGCGCCTATGACGGCGAAGAAGCGCTGCAGAAGGCAAGAGAGAAAGAATATGATATTATCCTTTTAGATGTGATGCTGCCGAAACTGACCGGGTTTGAAGTATGCCAGCAGATAAGGGATTTTTCCAATGTGCCGGTGGTTATGCTGACGGCAAAGGGAGAGGATATGGATAAGATTCTCGGTCTGGAATACGGCGCCGACGATTATATTACCAAGCCGTTTAATATTCTTGAGGTAAAAGCCCGGCTGAAAGCGATTATGCGCCGGACAAACAGAAAGGAAAAGACAGGGACGGAGGGCAATATATTAGAAGGAAAGGATATGCGGCTGGACCGTGAGGGCCGGCGTGTGTATATCAGCGGCAAAGAGGTGAACCTGACAGCAAAGGAATTTGAAGTGCTGGAACTCCTTATGCTGAACCCGAACAAGGTATACAGCAGGGAGAATCTTTTGAAGCTGGTATGGGGAAGCGATTATCCTGGAGATGTGCGCACCGTGGATGTGCATATCAGGAGGCTGCGCGAGAAAATAGAGGCAAGTCCCAGTGAGCCGAAGTATGTGCATACAAAGTGGGGCGTCGGATATTATTATGCATAAAGAGAGTTGAGCGGAACCCGTAAATGAGTGAAAAAATAAAGAAGATTTGGAATAAGTTTCGGTTTTTCAGGAGCCTTAGGGCACGTATATTTATTATTGTGTTTCTTGTGGGAATTATTCCCGGCATTATTTTGCGCTACGGGATATTGGAAAATTATGAAGACCGTGCTGTCAGTGTCAGAACATCCGATATGCAGAACCAGCTGAATATTATAGCCAATCACCTGATTACCTATAATTATTTGGCGGATACTTCATCGGAGGTAATCAGTGCGGAACTTGAGCAGCTTTCCAATTTATATGACGGACGCGTAATGATCATCAATTCCAGCTTAAAAGTCATCAAAGATACATATGGGACAAGCGAGGGGAAGACAGTCATTACGGAAGCCGTTATTAAATGTATGAAAGATGGCATAGGCGGCTCCAATTATGACAATGAATATGGGTATATCGAGATAACAACTCCTATTATTGAGACGGCAGTTGCGGAAACTGCCGCAGGCAATGAAGGACCGTCAGGCATGGGAAAGAAGCAGGATGTGGTGCGCGGGGTGATGCTGACAAGCGTTTCCACAGACAGCATTAACGTAACTCTGGATATTTTGAGCAGGCGGGCATTGCTTTTGGAAGTGCTGATGCTGATTGCTATTTTTGCCATTGCCCTTATCCTTTCCGGCGTACTGATGAAGCCGTTCGAGCGGGTTGCAAAAGCAATCAGCGAGGTAAAGGAAGGGTATAGGGATGAGCCGATTTCGGTGCCGGATTACCTAGAAACCGAGCATATAGTAGATGCTTTTAATCAGCTTCAAAACAGGATGCGTGTGCTGGACACTTCCAGACAGGAGTTTGTGGCCAATGTGTCCCATGAATTGAAGACACCGATTACCTCAGTAAAAGTACTGGCGGATTCCCTGCTGGCACAGGAAAATGTCCCAGCGGAACTTTACAAGGAATTTATGCTGGATATTGCGGAAGAAATAGAGCGGGAGGATAAAATCATCAATGATCTCCTTTCCATGGTAAAAATGGACAAGGCAGTGGCAATGATGAATATCAGTGTAGTGGATGTCAATGCCCTGACAGAGATTGTTTTAAAAAGGCTGCGCCCTATCTCAAGAAAGAGAGATATAGAGGTTGTGTTTGAAAGCAAACGGGCGGTAACCGCAGAGGCAGACGAGGTGAAGCTGACGCTGATTATCACTAATCTTGTGGAAAATGCCATTAAGTATAATAAGGAACAGGGATGGGTAAAGGTGCTTCTGGATGCGGACCATCAGTTTTTCACATTGGAAATTATGGATTCCGGCATTGGTATTCCGGAGGAATCCTTAGAGCATATCTACGAAAGATTCTATCGGGTAGATAAGTCTCATTCTAGAGAAATAGGCGGAACCGGACTGGGGCTTGCGATTACGAGAAATGCGGTGCTGATGCACAGAGGCTCTATCAGGGTGTCCAGTACAGTAGGAGAAGGAACTGTTTTTACGGTGAAGATTCCTTTAAATTATATAGCCAGCTAATGCAAAGGGAGGGCGGAATGAAAAAAACGGTATTGTTTGCGGGCCTGATGCTTTGTCTGCTATCTGCCGTTTCCTGCGGGAGCGAGGAAGAGACTGATAAAAGCCGGGTTTATAATATATATGTGATGAATAAAGAGGAAACGAAGATTTCTGCCAACCAGTATGTAGCGGAGGGGGAAAGCCAGGAGGAAATTATTGAAGAACTGCTGGTTCAGCTTACCGAAACACCGGAGCGTATGGAGTATAGGGCGCCTTTGGCGGGAAATTTTGAACTGCTTAATTATTCTTTAGAAGAGGGGCTTCTTGTGTTAAATTTTGATGAGCGTTATAAAGCCCAGCCGGTGACTACGGAGGTGCTTGCCCGTGCGGCCGCAGTGAGAACTATGACTCAGGTAAAAGGGGTAGATTATGTGTCTTTTCAGGTACGTTCGGACCCGCTTTTGGATATGGCAGGCAATGTAGTCGGCAATATGTCGGCGGATATGTTCATTGACAGTACGGAAAGCGAAATGAATTCCAGAGAAAGGGTGAAAATCCGCTTATATTTTGCCAATGCAGAGGGCGACAGGCTGATAGAAACCAACCGTACACTGGAATATAGCAGATACAGCACGAATATTTCGATGGAAAGGCTTGTGGTGGAGCAGCTGATTGGAGGTCCCAGCGAACAAGTGAAGGATAAAGTGTATCCTACCATGAATCCGGAAACGAAGGTAGTAGGAGTAACGGTAAAGGATGGAACATGCTATGTTAACTTAAGCGAATATTTCCTGACCCAGATTTATAATGTCAGCTCCGATGTAGTGATATATTCCCTGGTAAATTCCCTGGTGGAACTGCCCAACGTAAACCGGGTACAGATTGCGGTAAATGGGGACTCTAATATTATGTTCCGGGAAAATACAAGCTTATCTGTAACATATGAAAGAAATCTGGATTTGGTGGTTACTGCCGAATGAAGCGCAGGAAGAAGTTCTAAAGGCGTTCCGCTATAGGACGGGATGCCAAGAACTTTTGATATAGATTGGCGCTGCCGCTTGGATGTGTGTTATTTAGCGGATTGTGCGTTGTAGATAATAGGAGAAAAGAGGAAATATATGAGAAGGCCCTTATGTCTTTTATGCCTGGCATTTGCGGCGGTATTGATTCTCGCTACGTGGCTTGTACCGATGCCTGTTCCGGACTATGAAGGGCTGGACGGGCAGCGGATTACAGCGATAGGGAGAGTATATCGGAAGGAATATCAGGAACGGGCAGGCTTGGAAGAAGTTCCGGTTATTTATTTAAAGTCAGTACATATCTTAGAAGGATTCGTGGATGAATCTAAAGATTCCCAACATTCTAAAGGGAGTCTTTCAGAACAAATTCCCATAAATGAAATAAAAAATATTGTTTGCTATTTGGAAAAAAACGGCGGCACGGAGCCTAAGCTTGGCACTGTGGTACGGATAGAGGGAGAAGTGGGTTGTTTTGGCCGGGCAGGAAATCCGGGTGAATTTGACATGCAGCAGTATTATTCTGTCATGAATCTGTCCTTCCGGCTGGAAGAGGCCCATATAAAAGCATCAGGAGGGGAAATATGGTATGTGAGGGAAGGCTTATATAAGCTGAAGCAGTATTTTTCCAGGATCTTAAATGATGTTTTTCCTGCAAAAGAAGCATCTGTCATGAAAGCTATGCTCTTAGGAGAGAAGAACGGGCTGGATGCGGAAACGAAGATGCTGTACCAGCAAAGCGCTATTATTCATATTTTAAGTATTTCCGGCCTGCATATTTCGATGATTGGGATGGGGCTGTACAAGGGCTTAAGAAGAGCGGGCATACCGCAGAAAATTGCGGCAGCAGTTTCGGCAGCGGTGATAATCTGCTACGGGATGATGACGGGAATGAGTGTTTCATCGGTGAGGGCAATTCTAATGTTCCTGCTGCATCTTATGGCAGATGTTCTGGGGCGGACCTATGATATGGCAACCGCTCTGGCCTTGGCAGCAGTGTTTTTGCTGGCAGGACAGCCAAGATATGCGGAGCATAGCGGTTTTTTGTTTTCCTTCGGTGCGGTAGCAGCGATAGGAGGATTTGTTCCGGTTCTAATAGAGGAAAAACATCCGCCAAAGAAAAAAGAAGAAAAGGGAGTAATGAATTGGCATTTAGAAATGATTGTGTGGAGAATAAAACGAGCAGCAGCCTCTTGCATTGCCGTGACGCTGGGAACTCTTCCGGTGCATTTTTGGTTTTATTATCAGTTCCCGTTTTACTCCATACTGCTGAATCTGGCGGTGATTCCGCTGATGACGGTGGTAATGGGGGCGGGGCTGTGCTGTATGATAATAGGAGGAGCGGTTCCGGAAATGGCAAAGGGAACGGCTCTGGCAGTCAGAGCTGTTCTTTGGTTTTATGAACAATGCTGTATGGCGGGAGAAAAAATTCCGGGCGGTCTGTTTGTCAACGGAAGACCGGAGGCGTGGCAGATTTTTTTATATTTACTGCTGCTGGTTCTGTTGGCAGTATATCGATACTGCCGTCTGGAAAAAATGTCCTTTTTTTGGAAGAGCCAGTGGATTCTGGCAGCTCTTTGCATCTTATTGTTAAAAACGGAGAACGGGTTTCAAGTAACCATGCTCGATGTAGGGCAAGGGGATTGTATTCATATTAGAAGCAGCGAAGGGAAGGATTATCTGATTGACGGCGGAAGCTCTTCGGAAAAGGAAGTATTGGAATATCAGATACTTCCGTATTTGAAATTTAAAGGAGTAAAACATCTGGAGGCAGTTTTTGTTACTCATGCGGACAGTGACCATTGCAGCGGAATTGTAAGTCTGCTGGAAGAGTACCCTATAAAGGGAATGAGCATCGGAAGCCTGATTCTGCCGGATATCGGTCAGGAAAGCACAGATGAACAATATGAAGAAATGGAAATGCTTGCGGCAAAAAAGGGAATCAGAGTAAGGCATATGAGCAGAGGCCAGCAGATAAGGGACGGGGATATGAGTTTGTTATGCGTACATCCTTATGCAGGATATGAAACAAGGGAAAAGAATGAATATTCTTTAGTGCTGCTGCTTTCTCATGGGAATTTTACAGGACTCTTTACAGGGGATGTGGAAGGCGCCGGAGAAAATACGGCATGGGAATATATAAAAGAGATTGGAAAAGCCGGCAGACTGACGATGCTGAAAGTGGCTCACCATGGCTCCGGCAATTCCACTGGCAGGGAGATGCTGGAAACGTTGGTGCCGCGGCTGGCTTTCATATCCTGCGGAAAAAATAATCCTTACGGACATCCTCATGAAGAATTGCTGGAACGGCTGGAATCTGTGGGAAGCAGGATATATGCCACGCCGGAACATGGGGCAGTGACGGTCAAGCAGAAGAATGGAAAGATATGGGTATATAGTTTTTGGTGATGGCTTATTTTTTTGAAACTTTTTTCATATCTGAATCGTATATATAATAAAAGCGTTATAATGAGTAATTGTAAGATTTGAAGTTGTGAGAATATTCTGACAATATATTTCCTGAAAAT
>DNJW01000137.1:0-843 GCA_003488965.1 Lachnospiraceae bacterium
AACGAGACAAGACACTAGGTTCGATAAAACCTCACCAAGCGCTGGCGTTTTTTGAGAGGCTCCTTAAGAAATGTTTTTCCGGCTGTACGGACGGCAGGCAACGTGTGAACAGCAACATAAGAAGAAATATTGGATAGGGAGCGTATTTTTCCCGAATTGACAAGGAAATATGCGTACACTATAATGAATATATGGATATCATAGTGGCATGGAAAGAACTTCTATAGCTTGCAAAGGGGCGCATCTGGCTGAGAAGTTCTTAGTTCCATGCCTATTGGTGATTGTGTTGTATGAAGGCGGTATGGAATTCTAAATGTTGAAAATAGAAAAGGGAGGGAGATAAGCTTGAAAATAGAATTTACAAAGATGCACGGATGCGGCAACGACTATATTTATGTATATGAAGAGAACGCCCGAATAGAGAATAACAAAAAAGCCGAAGCGGTACAGAAGCTCAGCGACAGGCATTTTGGAATCGGCGGGGACGGGGTTATTTTTATTCATCCGCTGTCAGGGGAAGAAGCGGATTTTGAGATGGAGATGTATAATGCGGATGGTTCCCGGGCGGAAATGTGCGGGAACGGGATAAGATGCGTGGCAAAATATGTGTATGACAAAGGGCTGACGGATAAGGAGCAGCTTCGGATTGCAAGCTGCGGAAAAGTGAAAAATATTGTACTTACGGTGGAAGACGGGAAGACGGCAAGCGTCAAAGTGAACATGGGAGCGCCCGTTTTGGCTGCGGAGGAAATTCCCGTTATTTCCGGACAGAAGGAAGCGGTGGCGGAAAGGATTGAGGTGGAGGGGAAAGACTATAAGATGACATGTGTGTCAATGGGAAAT
>DNJW01000137.1:1157-1287 GCA_003488965.1 Lachnospiraceae bacterium
GTCAATGGGAAATCCCCATGCGGTAATCTTTATGGAAGAGTGGGAAGATTTGGACAGCTTTGATATAGAGAAAATAGGTCCCCATTTTGAAAATCATATGCGATTTCCCAAGCGGACGAATACGGAGTTT
>DNJW01000137.1:1589-1767 GCA_003488965.1 Lachnospiraceae bacterium
CCAAGCGGACGAATACGGAGTTTGCCAAGGTAATTGACAGGCATACGGTTCAGATGCGGGTATGGGAAAGAGGGACAGGGGAAACCCTTGCCTGCGGAACGGGAGCCTGCGCGACGGCGGTAGCCAGTATCTTAAATGGTTTGACGGAAGATGAGGTTACTGTTAAACTATTAGGTGG
>DNJW01000137.1:2077-2248 GCA_003488965.1 Lachnospiraceae bacterium
TACTGTTAAACTATTAGGTGGCGAACTCCGTGTCCGCTGGGACCGGGAAGAAAACACGGTTTATATGACGGGACCGGCGGCGGTTGTCTTTGACGGGACAATTGAGGTGGAGATATAAGGTATAATATGGGAGGAAAGAACAATGTTTAAAATTAACGATAATTATTTAAA
>DNJW01000137.1:2542-2738 GCA_003488965.1 Lachnospiraceae bacterium
TAAAATTAACGATAATTATTTAAAGCTGCCCGGAAGCTACCTGTTTTCTACGATTGCAAAAAAGGTAAATGCATATTCCCAGGCGAATCCGGAGAAAAAAATTATCCGTCTTGGAATCGGAGACGTGACCCAGCCGTTAGCCCCGGCTATTATAGAAGCTCTTCACGGTGCGGTGGATGAGATGGGAAAGGCGGAG
>DNJW01000137.1:3096-8091 GCA_003488965.1 Lachnospiraceae bacterium
AGAAACGCCATTGCGGAAAATGACTATAAGGCCAGAGGATGCAGCATAACGGCGGATGAGATTTTTATTTCCGACGGGGCAAAGTGTGATTCCGGGAATATTCAGGAGATTTTCAGTACGGATAATAAGATTGCAGTCTGCGACCCGGTATATCCGGTATATGTGGATACCAATGTAATGGCAGGCAGGACGGGAACCTATGATGCCGGGAAGGAGACATGGAGCGGTGTGATTTATATGCCTTGTCTGGCGGAAAACGATTTTGCGCCCCAGCTGCCCAAAGAGACGCCGGATATGATATATCTCTGCTTTCCGAATAATCCTACCGGCTCTACGATTACAAAAGCACAGCTGCAGGAATGGGTAGATTATGCCAATAAGGTAGGGGCAGTCATTATTTATGATGCGGCCTATGAAGCTTATATTTCCCAGGATGATGTGCCTCATACGATTTACCAATGCCAGGGGGCGGAAACCTGCGCTATAGAGCTCCGCTCATTTTCAAAAAATGCAGGATTTACAGGAGTGCGCCTTGGATTTACGGTGATTCCCAAGGCATTGAAATGCGGGCAGGTATCCCTTCATTCCTTATGGGCAAGACGGCACGGGACAAAGTATAACGGAGCGCCTTATATCGTTCAGCGCGCCGGTGAGGCGGTCTATTCGGAAGCGGGAAAAGCCCAGCTGAAAGAACAGGTGGCTTATTATATGAACAATGCCAAGTATATTCTGGAGGGATTAAGGGAGGCGGGATATACCGTGTCCGGCGGTGTCAATGCGCCTTATATCTGGCTGAAAGCGCCGAAGGGCATGACAAGCTGGGAGTTTTTCGATTATCTGCTGGAAAATGCCAACGTAGTAGGAACGCCGGGCTCCGGCTTCGGTCCCAGCGGGGAAACTTATTTCAGGCTGACAGCTTTTGGCAGCTATGAAAATACAGTGGCTGCAGTGGACAGAATCCGGAAATTATAGTTCTGTTCAAGGAGCGGACGGAATGAAGACATATAATTTTATCGATTTGTTCGCGGGCTGCGGCGGGTTGAGCGAAGGCTTTTACAGACAGGGGTTTCATGCATTGGCCCATGTGGAAATCAATCCGGTTGCATGCAGGACTTTGCGGACGAGAATGAAATATTACGGATATGACAATGCAGATACTGCGGTGCAGGAACTGGATATCACCAGGGAAGATATTATAGAGAAAATAGACGGGGCAGTGCAGGGCCGGCCTGTGGATATTATCATAGGGGGTCCGCCGTGCCAGGCCTATTCCAGTCTGGGAAGGGCGAAAGATGATAACGGGATGCGAAATGACCCAAGAAATTATCTTTTTGAAAGCTATGTAAAAGTTCTCAATCATTATAAACCTAATTTTTTTGTGTTTGAAAATGTAACCGGTATGCTGACGGCAAGGATTAACGGCGAGCATATTTCAAATAAAATCATGGCGGCTCTCGGAGAAAACTATAAGGTAAAGTTTGACCCGAAAAAAATGGTGCTGAATTCGGCCAATTACGGAGTGCCCCAGATACGGAAGCGGGTAATTATTATCGGTGTCAGGAAAGATATCGGGATAGAACCGGAAGAGATTTATGAAGGAATCGTCAAGACAAATTACGACCCGGAAATGCCGGAGGAGGAAAGAAAAGGGCTGGAGAAATTTGTATCGGTGCGGGAGGCAATCGAGGAACTGCCCCGTCTGCGCTCCGGACAAGGAAAGCCGGTGATTGATTTTGAATCCAGACGGGATAATGAGTTCCTGAAAAAAATAAGAAGGGCGGACGACAAGCAGCTGAGAGACCATGTGGCCCGCCACCACAATGACAGGGATATTGAACGCTATGAGACGATGAGCAAAAATGGCTGGACCTTTCAGGAACTTTTACAGAACAGACCGGATTTGAACCATGAAAAGCAGAGGGTTTTTGGAAACAGCTATGCGGTACAGTGGTGGGATTTGCCGTCAAAAACAATTATTGCCCATCTTTATAAGGACGGAAACCAGTTTATACACCCGGACAGCTCCCAGGGCAGAACCTTTACGGTGCGGGAAGCGGCAAGGATTCAGTCGTTTCCGGATGATTTTGTATTTGAGGGGCCGAGAACGGAGCAGTTTAAGCAGATAGGCAACGCTGTGCCGCCGCTTTTGGCAGAAGCAATTGCAAAATGCATGAAGGCGGAACTGGATGCGCTATCGGGTGCTTTGGAGGATAAGACTGAAAATGATTTTTAAATCTGTAAAAAAATTAAATAGTAAAACAGAGAAATCATTTTTTTATGAACAGGTACAGGTATACAGAAGACTGGTTGAGGTATTTTGCGAGAAAAACCAGATGGAATTATCAGCGGATATGTCAAAAGACTATATTGGTGAACTGGTACAGATTGGAGTCATAGAAGACGGACAGGAACTGCCGGCTCTAGAAGATATGCTGGGTAAATTATATCCGGCATTCGAAGAGGCGGTTAATTTTGTGATTGCAAACCGGGAGACCGTCGGTGATTTGCTTGATAAGCTGTACAATGCCAAAAGGAGCATCATCCAGGAAGCGGCTGCCCGGCAACAGGGGCTGACGCTGGTGGATTTTTTCTGCGGCGCAGGCGGGCTGAGCCTGGGATTTTTGCAGGAGGGATTTCAGGTTAAGCTGGCAAATGATATTGAGGACGTATGTATCCAGACCTATAAGTACAATCACCCCGAATTGCCCTCGGACAGGCTGATTCAGGGGGATATTAAGGAAATCGTAGACCATATTGATGCATACATAGACGGGGATATCGATATCGTGGTGGGCGGACCGCCGTGCCAGGGCTTCAGCGAGGCCAACAGACAGAGGGTTATAGACGACAAGCGCAATAAATTATATAAATATTTCGTGAAGGCAGTGGAAAAAATTGCGCCGAAGGCCGTGGTTATGGAGAATGTGAAAGGCATGCTCAAGGTGGCGGACCAGGTGGTGGAGGATTATGAGAAACTCCGGGTATATAAAAACGGAAAAAAACTGTCTTACAAGGTGCAGTACCAGATGCTGAATTCGCTTGACTTTTCTGCGGCCCAGAGCAGGGAAAGGCTGATATATATAGCTATCAGGAGCGACGTGATGAAAGAAAAGTCAGTGACGCCGGATATGATTTTTGAAGAAATACGGCAAACCTGCGAGGGAAATCCTCAATTCGTTTTGATGGATGCCTTGAAAGATATCAAGCCGCTGGAGGCGCCGAGAGTAAAAAACAAGAATGAGGAAGACAGCGATATTACAGGAAAAAAAATAGATATCAACCGGTATGAGAACCAGGATAATGCGTATTTAAAAATGATTAATATGGGAAGAGATATCCCGTATGTATATAATCACAAAGCGAGATACTGCAGCGATGTCAATTATGAAATATATAAACGGCTGAATCAGGGGGATGATGCAACGGATGAAAAAATCAAGGACATTATGCCCTATGCCCACAGGAACCATTGCTTTAAGGATAAATATTATAAGCTGATTGCGGACAAGCCGTGCCGTACCATTACCGCCCATCTGAAGATGGACTGCCATTCCCACATCCATCCGTATCAGGTAAGAGCCATTACTCCCAGGGAGGCAGCCAGAGTACAGACCTTTCCCGATGATTATCTTTTTTGGGGGGCATACTTAAAAACCTATATGCAGATTGGAAATGCCGTGCCCACGGTGATGGCGAGAGGGATTGCAAAGGTAATAAAAAAATATCTACGATAAAGACGGGTAAGGGGGAAGCCTGATTGAAGGTTGTACAGATAGTAAAAAAACTGAATAATACGGAGCTTGGCAAGAGGAAAATGAACGATACTTATGTTCTGATTCCCAATGATTTGGATATCAAAGAAATTTTTGAGGTAAAAGGTAAGCCGGTGGAATTTGAGGATAAATATACACACGAAAAGGTAACTGTCAAGAATACCGTAGACAAGGAAAAACGTATCACGGGACTGGGAGAATATTATAAGAAACAGGGTCTTTCGGCAGGAGACGAGATAATTTTTGAGAAAAGAGAAATCGGAAGCAGGATAGAGTATGTGGTATATGTAAAGAAAAATGATGATATTCTGGTTTTTCAAAAGGCCAGGCAGGGCTTTGAAATATTGACGCCGGAAAGGCTTGGGCGGTATAGCAATATAACAGCCGGGTCAGGAGAAACGCTGGAAATTACTTTTCTGACATCGGGGAAGATAAGAAAGGATTCTCCCGTGACCACGGATTTTTATGATATTAAGGTATCCGGGAAAAGCCTTATGGACAGATTTTCCGCAAAAGAACTGGGAGAGATTCGTTTTCAGGGGAACCGTATTAAAGTAAACCCATTTTACGGATGGAAAAAGTATACGTTTGAAACGGAGGAAGAATAGTGGGCAATTATTACATTTTATCAATTGATTCCTTTATTGATACATTTTCGCTGGTGGATACATCCGCTGCTGTCCATTTTTCCCTTGCTGCGCAGAAGCAAAAGGAGGATTTCAGTATACTGCAGCCCGGGGATATGGCTGTTGTTTACAGGAAAAGTCCGGTTGCCAAAGCCAATATCGTCCTGAGAGTACGGTCCGTAAAAAATGGGAAAATAGAGTTCCAAAAGCTGCTGGAAGCGGCGGGAGGGGCGGATCTTATAGAGATAGCCGACGAACTGGAGAACAATTATCTGGTACAAATCGATGCCGCGTCTTTTGATAGGATATGCAAGGATTTGCTGAAAGGGATTCCTTTAAACGTTCAGGGAACAAATATTCAAGGAACAACCGTTTATGGAACGGATGGGAAAACGGATAAGGCTAGGGCAACAGGGGGTAAAAATGTGCTTCTTTACGGAGTGCCCGGAGCCGGAAAAAGCCATGAAATACAGGAAAATTATTGCAGCGACCCGGACAGAATCGAAAGGGTTGTATTCCATCCGGATTATACCTATTCGGATTTTGTAGGACAGATTTTGCCGAAAACGGAAAACGGGCAGATAAAATACGTATTT
>DNJW01000168.1:0-4112 GCA_003488965.1 Lachnospiraceae bacterium
AGGCTCCTTAGGAAATATGTTTTCCGGCTGTGCGGACGACAAACAACGTGTGAACAGTAACTATTGCCCTGATTGCAATGAAAATAACGAACAGTTCCGTTGCAATCAGGGCATATGTTATGCTATAATTTATCAGCAGCGATATGCGACAGAAAGGAAATTACATGAAGAAAAAAAGTATTTTTAGACAGATGCTGATTCCGATGATAACGGTTATCTGCGTACTGGCAGGAATTATTCTGGTTATATTTACAGGCGCTTATGAAAAAGATATTTATTCCAGAAATCAGGATATTTCAAATCTGCTGGCGGGGGAGATAGCGGTCTTTATGGACGGGGCATACAGCATCAATGAGGAACTGGCGGAAAATCCGAGTATTCTGACAATGGAAACGGAAACGCAAACGCCCATTTTAGCACAGTGTGTGGAGAGAAACACGTATTTGGAGCAGATATACATACAAGGGACGGACGGATTGCAGACGGGGCGCTCCCAAGGGGAGCTGGCGGACCGTTCCACCAGATGGTGGTTCGTACAGACCATGGCCGAGAAGAAGCCTTTTATATCCAAGTCTTATTATTCTGTTGCCACAGGAATGCCTTGTGCATCCATTTTTTTTCCTATGTATCAAGGGGAAGAAATGGTGGGTATCTATGCGGCGGATTTAAAATTGGATTTTCTGCAGAATCTGATTGGAGAGTATTCCCATGAAGAGGACGGCAGAATTTCTTTTGTACTTGACGGGGAGGGAGTGGTGGTAGCCCATCCCGATACAAATCAGATTGAGGAACAGTACAATTATCGGGAAATGGTAAAAACGGTTCCGGTGAAAGACGGCGCAGGACAGACGAAAAAAGATGCGGACGGGAATATCGTAACGGAGCAGCTTGTTTTGGAGACCTCGGATGATTTCAAAGAGATGGTCGGAAAAGTAATGGAAGGGAAAAGCGGCAGCGAAAAGGTTTCCTATGAAGGAAAGACATATTATGCAAGCTATACGGCAATTCCTCTGAAGGGGGAATCGGATTCATGGTCGTTAGTTACCTTGCATAAGAAAAGCGCGGCTATGGCAACGATTAACAGCATGCTCAGGGCGGCAGGCATTATTCTGGCCGCCGGTTTGGGAATTGCTGTTTTGCTGGTGGTATTGCTTGCCCGCAGGCTGACAAAACCTCTTGTCTCTATTACAGGATTAATAAAAGAGGCTGCAGAAGGCGATTTTTCAATCCGTGCGGAAGAAGGCAGCGGCAATGAAGTAGGACTTCTGGCAGGCAGCTTTAACATTATGGCAGGCAAAATTTCAAACATTTTAGGAAGAATTATGAATTCAGCCAAAGAATTGTCAAGGTGTTCCGGAAAGCTGCAGGACATTGAGACAAATATGGAGAAGGTTGGAGAAGCGCTTAAAGAAATAGCGGAAGGTACTGTGGAACAGACCGGGGATGTGAGCCAGGTAGTGGAACAGATGGCGCATATGGAAGATGATTTTAAGGAGCTGAAAGAAAAAAGCGGCGTTCTTCTGGAAGAGGCGAAAGGGGCTATCGGTTCCAGCTTAGAGGGCGAAGGAAGTATTCAGGAATTGAAGCAGCAGAACCGGTATGTGGAACAGAATGTAAATCTTTCTTATGACAGAATAAAGATGCTGGAAACCCATTCTGCGAAGATTGCCGATATCGTGGGAGTTATCGGCGATATTGCTTCGGAGACAAGCCTTTTGTCCCTGAATGCCAGCATTGAGGCGGCAAGGGCAGGAGAGGCCGGAAGAGGATTTGCAGTAGTAGCGGAGTCTATTGGCAAGCTGGCAGCAGATTCCACATCGGCGACAGGGAATATTGAAAAAATTATTGTGCAGCTGTGCAAGGACATTGAAGCGACAGTGGATGAAATAGAGAAAGTAAAAAGCTCTATGACGGTACAGATGGGGGCAGCACAGAAAGTAGAAGAAATTTTTTCCAGATATAAAGAACTGGCTGGTCAGACCAGCAGTTCGGTAAACGCAATTGACGGGCTGATTGCAGAAATGTATGAGATCGACCATTCGGTCATCCGCGCGGTAGAAAGCATCCGGGATGTTTCCCGGAAAACAGAAGGTTTGTCTGCAGAAGTGATTGGGGCTTTGGAAAGGGAATTGAAAGATATTCAGAGTGAAGTGGGCAGTCTGGCAGAAATTTCCCATGAACTGGAACAGGAGATGGAAAAGTTTAAGATAGATGCCTAAAGGTAAAATTATGAAATAAAATAAGCCTCCCGTTTTGAGATGTCCCTTGGTTAGACAAAGGAAAGTCTAACCAGGGGGTATTTTTCTGCAAATAAAAAAATAAGACAACAGTGGAGAATTGCCTCTTGTTAAAAGCGGGAATTTATAGATTTATGCAGATTATCGATTTCCGTATCAAGAGAAGAAAACCGATTATTGAAAAAGTTCTGAAGATCCGCCAATTCCGCGCTGGTTGTTTTAAAACCATTTTCAGTGATGCTGTTAAGCTTATTGATATAGCCGTTAAATTCATCCAGTCTCTGGGATATTTGTGTACTGATATTGTTGATTGCCCGCAGATAATTAAGTTTTTCCATCTCCGGTTTTATGTGGTTCCTATAATCAGTCTGAAGCTTCCCAAAATTGTTGCCATATGAATTTGCATATTTAACTTGGCTGTACATTGAGAGCAGATCTTTTTCGTTTCCGGCATATTGAGGATCCATATTGAGATCTCTGCGTATTCTCTCCAGAGTGTTATGGGCTTGTGTCCGGTTGCGTTCCAATAAGGCTATTTTTTGGTCTATAACGGAAACCTGATTGTTGTACTGCTGTTGGAAATTACGTTTTTTTTGCTGATTCTGCAGGTCTATCGCTGCATTTTTCAACGCTATTTCCGCATTCTGTGTCCGTATCTTTGCATTCATTAGATCAACCTGTTTTTGATTCTGACGGTAGAGCGTATTATTTGTAATGCTTTTTTGGGCTGCCTTGCTTTTGGAAACAAGCATATTTAAGTATAAAAACCAGTATTTGAATACAAAAGAGCATGCAAAAAGAATACAAGATGCAAAAAAGGCATATATAGGTGGGAAATGCTCATAAATTTTAAATACCCCTATGACGGCTCCGGCAAGGAACAATAGGGCTGTAACTGCCAGAATGATATATTGTGTAATAAAAAAACCAACTGATTTTATGGCTTCGGAATTTGTTTTCACCAGCCTGCGGGGGTTGGTTTTGTAGGGTATCGAATTTTGAAAAGGCTGGTAAACAGGCTGCGGCAAAGCGGGTTGTGCTCTCTCTTTTCTTAATGTTTCAATTTGAGCGGTTATCTTTTTTTCGCACATTGAGCAAAAGATCATTGCCCGCAGTTTATCTTTTAATTCAATCATAAAGATTTCTCCACAGAGTCTGGTTTCTTAGGTATCAGCAGAAGATATGTTTCGGAATTCTATTTGTCCAGACATTTGTCCACTGCTTTTGCAGCTTCTGGCTTGCCGTCGTTTTTCAGGTTTTTGGCAACAGTATTGAGAGAAGTCTGGGCTCTGTATGTATTTCCGTTCTTAAGGCACCAGATGGCATTATCGATCAGATCTTCATTATAGTCAGCAAGATTTCCGGTTCTGCTAAGCCAGTTTTTTAATGCTTCTACATCATTGACAGTCATAATTATCTCCTTTTATAGTGAATATTTGAATGATTAAATTAATATTTATTCTATCATATTTGCGGTTTCCTGACAATATTTTTGTATGCCGGTCAAAAAATCTTGTATCTTATGGAAACGGCTGATATAGTAAAGATAAACGATAATAAAAGGAGTAGGAAAATGAAAGATTACGATTTTTATGAAAGAGATTCCAGCGGCAGGCCGATCTATTTCGTCCAGCATCACGAAAGCCATTCCCATAACGGGATGTGTCCGCACGAGCATTGGATTGATCTTAGAGAGGCAGATATCCAGAGCATTTCAAAGCATGGGAACTTTAATCAGTACCGTCAGGATGTAAGGCCGGCTGATTGGGCATAGATGATACAGGCGGGTTATGTAAACTAAACTGATTTCAGGTTTCCTCATTTGCACCACCATCTGTCCAGCTGTTTGTGCAGCAAAAGGACGTACAGTAAAAT
>DNJW01000168.1:4340-4620 GCA_003488965.1 Lachnospiraceae bacterium
ACTGATTTCAGGTTTCCTCATTTGAACCGCTATCCGGGAAGCAACGGTGTAGAGGCTTACCAAGCAATGAAAAGAGAGGGGCTGGAAAGAAATTCATTTTCAGCAGCTTCCCGGGGTGATATAAGATGAGAATATGGAAATAGGAAGCGGGTATGCATACCTTTTGATATGGTACCCGCTTTTTAGTATCCGTTTTTATATAATAGGGGTTTTGAACACCAGAACCACAATAGCAGTTAAAAAAAATACATATCTCTATTGACAAAATAATATTATATGA
>DNJW01000006.1:0-6134 GCA_003488965.1 Lachnospiraceae bacterium
TCCTTCAAGGTAAAATATATTTTTCCCTATACCGCTTTACTTCTTCCCCGAATTCCTGATTATCCGTCTCTTTCAGCAAATCCAGATATTCGTGGGTACCGAATTCATCCTCTGTAATTTCCAGCAGACTGACCGCAATATTGGAGCAATGGTCCGCTACTCTTTCGTAATTAGTCGTAATATCCGAAAGAATAAATCCCATTTCAATGGTACACTTGCCCTTTCTCAGCCGCTTGATATGCCTTTTTTTCATTTCCGCATTTAAAGAATCCACCACTTCTTCCAAAGGCTCCACCTTCTTCGCCAATGCCAGATTTTCTTCCCCGAATACCTGCCATGCAAGATTTACGATATCCTCCACCGCATTGGAAAAAATTTCCAGCTCCGCGAAAGCCTTGTTGGAAAAACGAAGCCCCTTTTCCTCCAGTTCCGCAGCCGCCTCCTTAATATTCAAAGCATGGTCGGAAATTCTTTCAAAATCGCCGATATTATGCAGCAGAAGGGAAAGCGTCCGGCTGTCCTTTGACGACAAATTCCTGCTGCTTAACCTTACCAGATAGGTACCCAGCTCATCTTCATATCCGTCCACCTTCTTTTCCAGCATTTCTACTGTATCTGCCTTTTCCTTATCATACTTGGAAATCAGCGATATGGCAAGAAAAAGAGCATCCCTGGCGGCATCGGCCATATCCGCGGCAGCCACGCGGCATTGTTCCAGCGCCAGTCCGGGCGTTGCGAGGAAACGGGTATCCAGTATCTGCAATGCCTCCGTCTGCCCGTTTTCCGCACCGGCACTCCGTTCCTCTCTAATCGTCAGGCATGCCAGCCGTTCCAGCCAGGATGAAAAAGGAAGCAGAACGCAAACGGCAAAGACATTAAATATAGTGTGCACTGCCGCTATTCCTGCTGCATTTGCCCCGTCCCCCATAAATCCAAAACCAACCGCCGCATTCACCGTATAAAAAAAGAACATAAAAAGCACCGTACCTATGAGATTGAAATAAAGATGTATCAAGGCAGCACGCTTTGCATTTTTACTCGCCCCGATGCCGGAAAGCATAGCCGTCACGCAAGTACCGATATTCTGTCCCATAATAATCGGCACTGCCGCTCCGTATGATACCGCCCCCGTGGCACATAACGCCTGAAGAATTCCTACCGATGCCGACGACGACTGTATCACTGCCGTCAATATCGCCCCAGCCAGCACACCCAGCAGCGGGTTGGAAAAAGCGGTCAGTATTCCTGTAAATTCCGGTACATCCGCCAAGGGCTTTACCGCTCCCGACATGGTATCCATACCAAACATCAGCACCGCAAAACCGATAAATACCGTCCCCACATTTTTCAATTTTTCTTTTTTGGAAAACATTAAAAATGCTACTCCCACCGCCGCCAGCACGGGAGAAAAGGAAGAAGGCTTTAAAAGACGCATTAAAAAACTGTCGCTTTCAATCCCCGAAAGGCTTAAAATCCAAGAAGTAACCGTAGTTCCGATATTGGCTCCCATAATAATACCGACTACCTGCGACAGCTTCATAATCCCCGAATTCACGAAACCAACTACCATTACTGTTGTGGCCGAGGAAGACTGTATGACCGCCGTTACGCCCGCTCCCAAAAGGACCGCCTTCCATTTGCTGTTTGTCAGCCTTTCCAAAAGCATTTCCAGTCTCCCGCCGGAAGCCTTCGAAAGCCCGCCTCCCATTACCTCCATTCCGTACAGAAAAAAAGCCAACCCGCCAATCATAGTAAGAATTCCGAAAAAGTCCATATTACCCCCTGTTCATAAATACCGCAATTCATATGTTTTTAGTTTCTCATATTTTCAGTTTACGATACCTATGTAAAATCAAAAATCTTTCTATGTAAAAAATGTGTAAAACTGAACAAGGGACATAAACAACTTTTTACCGGCGCCAAAATATTTTTATATAAGTTTTCCTTCACTTATGGTATAATAAGAATATTCTAACTAGTCAAAGGAGGGTTTACACATGGAATCAAATATGCAGAAAATTCTTGCGAAGGCAGACCGGCGCATTCAGATGAAAGTATTTACCGGACATTTTGTTACTCCTCACTCTCATATCACACGCTATCTCGATATGACCACCTTAAAAACAAGGGCTTCAGAAGCTTCCGCCGTCGCGGAAACTTTAGCTCAAAGATATAGCATGCAGACCATCGTAGATACTATTGTCTGTCTTGACAACACCGAAGTAATCGGTGCATATCTGGCAAGCGAACTTACCAAAACCGGTATTGTATCCATGAATGCCCACCAGACCATATATGTCATCAAACCGGAAATTATAAGCGGACAGATTGTATTCCGCGATAACTATAAACCTATGCTGGAAAAGAAAAATATATTTATCCTGATGGGTACCGCTTCTACCGGGGAATCACTGGAAAACTGCTATCACAGTGTCCTTTACCACGGCGGAAAGGTAGCCGGCATCTCCGCCGTATTCAGCGCCATTACAAAAATGGACGGAATACCCATAGAATCTATTTTCTCCAGTCAGGATATTCCGAACTATGCCAGCCACAAGCCTAATGAATGCCCTCTGTGCAAGCAGGGCCAGCCTATCAATGCGCTTGTAAATGGTTACGGATATTCGAAGCTGTAAAAGTATAGAATAAAAAAAGTTGGCTTCCCACAACGCTGTGGCGTAATTTCCTATTATATAAGTAAACGGTATAGCCGCATGGCTATACCGTTCTTTATATACAATACATATATACATTTATATCATTTCTGCATGGGAGCTTTTAGTGATGTCTGCGCCCATGATGACCTCCGTGATGACCGCTGCTTCTGCTTGTATTGCTGCTCCGGGCTGCGTTCTTAGTATATGCCGCCAAATCGGCACAATGGTCACAGATTCCATCCTCATTTTCATCTATAAAGTAACTGCACACACCGTCCGTATTTCCACAGACTGCATTTCCATTCTCATCCGTACAACGGCTATTGTCACAAATACCATCCCCGTCTTCGTCAATAAAACAATAATTCGTGTCACAGTTCTGACCGCCGCAATGATATTGCCCGTGGGCAGATACCGGCAGGGACATCGAAAAAGCCGCCAGACAAGCCAATCCAGCTATAATTGGTTTCTTCATAACATACAACCTCCTATTTTTCATCCTATAACATATTTATATATTCATCTGCCTGACATATATGCTGTCTTATTTGCCCACATTGTAACATATAATCTATTTATATTCAATAGCCACTCTTAATATATTTCTTAAGAATCACAGGTTGTATATTTTTCCTCAAATAATCTTATTTCCCGTTTCTATATTTAAATACTTATTTAATGCATATGCAATTCCTGCTTCGTTATTTGTTTTTGTCACAAAATCCGCTTTTCTTTTCAGTTCCTCTATAGCGTTTCCCATTGCAACTCCGGTGCCGGCCGCTTCCAGCATTGGCAAATCCAGTTCCTCGTCGCCGAAAGCAATCACCTCTTCCCTTCTGAACCCGTTTTTTTCGCAGATGATCCGAAGCGCATTTCCTTTATTCATTCCCTTAGGGAATATTTCAAGGTAATTGGGAGAGGAACATGCGCTGTCCGCATCCCGTCTTTGTTTTAGTATAGGATATATTTTTTGTATCAGACCGCTTTCCGCTCCAACCAGTACCTTATTCGGTCCGGTTCTTTCTCTTTCCCATTTCAGGGCAAGCTCGTCTATACTCACCGGTTCTGGCACATATTGTATCAGCTTTTCTTCATTTCGGACGAATTCATCTTTTTCTGTTACAAACCACTGCTTATTCCTGAATATCCAAAGAGGCGTGCCAAAAGGCTTTATACTTTCGTATATTTCCCTCATAGTCTCCGGGGATAAGTATTTTGCATAAATACATTGTTCTTTTTCCAGAATATATGTGCCTGCATTGCATGCCATGATGCACTCGATTCCAAGCTGCCGGACGGCAAATTCCGTTGCCGCCGGCATTCTTCCTGTAATCAGGGCTATCTTTATCCCATAGGCGGCTGCCTTTTGAAGAGCTTCTATATCCTGTTTTTTTATCCTTTTATCATCCGCAAGCAGTGTTCCGTCCAAATCCACACAAATCAGCTTATATCTCATCACAGTCACCATTCCGCCGCTTCGAAACAGCCCAGAGCATCTTTTCCACATTTCTTCTTCCGTTTTTCAGCCCTAAATTAATCACGGCTGCAGCTATAATACCTGTAAGAGTAAGAAAAATGCCAGGAATGCCAAGAAAAAGGTTGGATGGAGTTACTGAAATACCTGCGTAGGCTACCGCCACGCCAATGGCAGAGACAAGCATAGCAAGTCTTTTCCATTCATTAATTTTTTTGAGGGCTTTTATCTGCATTTTTGCTTCTGCAATTAAACTGTCTTTTTCAAGCACATTCATGGCATAACCTCCTAATATTCTATTAATAAGCCAATCCCGGATTAAAGAATCCAACCAATACACCAACAAAGGCGACTGCTACTAAAATCAGCATAACTTTAATGGGAGACATTTTCTTTTTCGCCATTAGGAACCAGCATACGATGATAAATACGGCAGTGAGCAGTCCTGGAAATACTTCATTCAGTTTATCCTGAAGCACCAGATAAGGTTCCCCGGCATCATTTAACAGCTGTAAAGAAGTCTGTACGCTGACCCAGGTTGCCGCTACCGAACCTATTACAATGCCGCCCAAGGTGGAGACGGACTCTCTAAGCGCATCGCCTTGTGCCCCGATTAAGAAGTCTACCGCTTTTCCTCCCAAATGATATCCCTTAAAATATAAGAACTTCATACCGAAATAAGCAAACAAGTTCCAGACTATGATATAGAAAACTGCTCCTAAAGGTGAACCCCCGGTAGACATGCCAAGCGCAATACCGAGCAGAATCGGAATAACCGTTCCTACAATCAAAGAATCGCCGATTCCTGCTACAGGACCCATAAGGCCTGCGCGGAGACTGTTAATCGTTTCATCGTCCACATCTTCACCATTGGCTCTCGCTTCTTCCAGCCCCGCTGTCATACCTACGATTACCGTGCCAAGCTGGGGTTCTGTATTAAAAAAAGCCGTATAAGTGTTCATTGCTTTTGCTTTTTCATCTTCATCCTGATACAGTTCTTCTATTAAAGGCAGCATAGAACAAAGGTAACCAAAGGTCTGCATATGTTCCTGGGAAAAACAGGTCAGATGGCCATAATACCAGTTATGAAAGGATTTTAACAGTGTTTTTTTCGAAAGCTTTTTCTCCATAATCAGATTTCCTCCTCCTCCTCTTCTTCTTCCGGTCCTCCGGCAAGTTCGGTCTTCCTTACAGAAAGCATTTTAATTCTGTAAATAATGATTGCAAACATTCCCGCTACTACCGTAGAGCATACCAGATTAATTCCCATGGATGCAGCCAGTACAAAACCGAATAAAAAGGGAATAAAATCGGCCGCACTTTTTACAATCTGCTTTAATAAAATTGCAATACCTACACAAGGAAGCAGAGAACCTACTGTAAACAGCGTCTTCATTGCCAGACCGTCCATGGGGAGGGCTGTTTTGATTAATTCGACTACATTTGCTCCCAGCTTGCACATAATCATGGTCGGAATCAAAGAGCATGCTATATGGGAAATCCAAGGCAGCCCCATATCCACCAGATACAGTTTCTTATAATCTCTATTTTCTACCGCTTTCCATCCGATATGCTGCCATACCAGGTTAATTGTTGCTGTTCCGTAAAACAATACGGTTCCCAGCGTGCCTACCATTGTCCCGAAGGAAGTCGCCAGCGCAGCACCTTCTGACGAATCCGCTTCCAGCCCATAGCTTTTTAATGCAACCATTGCCAGCGGAATTCCTATGTAGCTGACCGCACGCACATCGGCGGAAACCGTTCCGCCCGGCGTAACCAATGCAATATACACTACCTGCATCGCACATCCAACCAAAATTCCTGTGGGAATATCACCCAAAACAATACCGCATACCAGCCCGCCGATCAGCGGTCTTCCTAAAGTATAATTACCTATGGAAGTACCGCCCAGACCAGGCATACTTGCCAAACATGCAAACAAACCTAAAATTATCGCTTGTATCCAACTGATTTCCATCATTATAACCATGCTCCTTTCAAAG
>DNJW01000006.1:6488-8598 GCA_003488965.1 Lachnospiraceae bacterium
GAAAATTTCTAATTTTCAATCTTTTCCCTCCTAGTTAAAACCGAACTGCCCTCTGAATTTCTTCCAATTTCCGATTGCCTCTTCCTTTAACAGCGCAAACTCCACATTATATCCTGCATTCATAATATTTTCCAGCGCTTGTGCCTCTTCCTGCGTAATGGACTGGTTATTTCCCAGCTTTGTAGTTCCCGGTCTGTCATTGCAGGGACCGATAATAACATCCTTCACGCCGGGTTTAAATCCCTGCCCCACTAAGATTTTCTCCATATCCAACGGATTTTTGGTAATCAGGAAATAATTATCCTTGCTGGCAAGCACCTTCTGGCTTTTTTCCTTGAACTCATCCAGCGACCACACAAAGGTTTTCTTACCGCTGGCGCTCTTATAAGCCGCCTTCAATACCGAATTTCCTGCCGCTGCATTATTGACGGCAATCAGCCCGTCACAAGGATACTCCAATGCCCATCTGGTACAAGTCTGCCCATGAATCATACGATCGTCCACACGAATAAATGAAACTGCCATTTTATTTTCCTCCTTAAATTTCGTCCTCTGAATCTTCGATTACTACCTGAAACTCCTTCAACTCTTCTCTAGACTCTGGAATCAGCATATCTGCCAATTCCCTAAGTCCCATGCTGTCCTTTGACAATACCGCGCTTAAAGCAAGCGGAAGACTCATTCCTCCTATCACAACCGTATTCTTTAACAGCCCCCTTTCCGCAATTATATTAGTTGCTGTTGTTAACGGCGAACCGCCCACCAAGTCGCCCAGCAGAAGAATCTCATCCTCTTCCGTTACTGCTTCCAGCCGCTTTCTTAAATTTTCCGCATACACCTCCGAACTCATTCCGTTTTCAAGGCTGACCGAAAGGATATCTTCTCTGCTTTCCCCTGCCAGCATATCCAGCGCGCTGTGCAGTCCGGGTGCAAACATTCCGTGGCTGACCAAAACAACATATTTCATTACATTCCCTCCTTCTCTTTACTGCCATTCGTTATCTTTAATGAAAGTATAAAAAAAAGACGGCACATGTTCATCTCACATGTGTCACCTTTTTCATATGACAAATGTCACTTTTTTCGGACATTTGTCACCGCCGCTTACACGTTCTTCCGGAAGGCGCCAATTCTCCCCCCCTTATTCCGCCGTTCTGTTTTTTAAAAAAGTATTTATTTTACGTTCCCATATAATCTGCTGTGTACTGATATTGGCGTTTCCGGAAATAATATCCGCCACTGCCTTATCCACCTCGGCCACTGCCTCCTCATAATTCCGAAACCGCGGAACTACCGCAGCATCACTCACCGCATTGCTCAATATCTTTAAATTGAATCCTGTGTTTTCCCCTGAACTGCCGCCTAAATGTTTTATCGTATTATTGGATTCTGTCACTTCCTTTAAAACGGATACCCCTTCCGAATAATCAAATATTTCTTCTTGTATTCTCTCATCCGAAGAAAGCAGTTTCATGAATTCCCATGCGGTCTGCATATGGGAAGTATTTTCATTCATTGCCAGCATCAGCGTATCCAGCTGGGACTTATTGCTTCCGCTGGCTCCTGCCGGCATGGAAATACATTCCCAGTCAAAACCGGAATATTTTTTAATGCTCAAAGGATATGGCTTATATGCCCTATATTCCGAAAACAGCATAGGCTGAAATACTACTTTCCCCAAATCAAAGTCTCTGCCTGTGACCTGATATCCATCAGATATCCCTTCCAGCTTTTCCATAAACAAAATTGCCTCCCTCACCTTGCCATCTGTCAGGCAGCATTCGCTTCCTCTCTCACCAAAAAGCGTTACGCCGTTGGAATCAAAGGCATCGGCCCAAGTATAGCCAGTTACTCCGAACTGGTCCGGCGTCCCGTCTCCGTTTAAATCTCTTGTGACCGCTTTGCATATCCTATAAAAATCATCCCATGTCCAGTCTTCCTCCGGCATGCTAATCCCTTCCGCATCCAAAATCGTCTTGTTCACAAACATTAGCCTGGGTGCACATTCATAAGGCAGTGCATACTGCCTCTCCTCATATGTTCCGGATGCAAAGGCCGGCGCATAAAATATTTCCTCAGAAAAATCCTCATCTTTTTCCATCAGCCTATT